>NZ_PYME01000010.1:0-175112 GCF_003025515.1 Photobacterium gaetbulicola
TTTTGCCGTTTGCTTCCTTCAGATCCCACCTCACGGTGGACACCCTTGCATAGGCTAACGGTTCTCGCTCGACTGAGCCCGTAGAGGACTTTCACCTCCTAGAACAACGCCATGCTCGGCGCACCAATAAAAAACCGGTGCACCTAGTGGTGCACCGGTTCTATTGCCCTGTTACCCTCTGCCTGGTGTTCAGTTATTGCGTAATAACCGTAGTAACCTGCTGCTCCAATAGCCACAACTGCAGGTTTGGTGCCTTGTTGATATAGTGACTGACAAGATCACAGGGCTTGTTTACGGTTGCAGCCGCCTTAAGCGCATGATCGATAAGTGCCAACACTGCCTCATTTTGATCATCATGCAAGTATTCCAACGATGGATGTTCTTGATCCAGCCCCAAGGCAAATTGGGCAAGCTGATCAATATCAACAACCAACCCATCAAAGTACTGCAGGAATTTTTCTGCCAGCAAGGCATTTGCCGGCAGCTCAGCCATCAAATGTACCCGTAAGCCATGCGCGCCTCGGCATAGCCCTTGCTCCGCAAGCAGATCAATCGCAGTTGCAGACTCACTGAACGTGCGGACAAACGGGATAACTAACTCGATATTTGTCATCCCCTCAGCTATTCGAGCACGTTTAATCGCCTCGCACTCCAACTCAAATGCCTTACGTACCACTTTGTCAGCCCAGCGTGAAACACCTCTTTTGCCTATAAGCGGATTTATCTCTTGTGTTTCCAGCTCCGAGCCGAGTAAAGCCTGTCTTTTGTGAGAACCAGCACCAGCCAAACGAACTTTTAGCGGCTTTGGGCCAGCTTTCTGTGCCGCAGCGATCAGCCTTTCTGCTAACGCAGAAACGAAAAACTCTGCTGGATTGCCGTCTGTTTTCGCATGTAACTGCTGTTGGATGTCTTCTGCGAGATCAGATGGATAAGCGGCTGCGAAAGGGTGGATCCCGATTTCCAGCAACAGATCGTCTACAGAGACCAAGCCTATCTCTGCCTGTATACGCGAAAGTTGTGAAGAAGATTTAAGAATTTCTGAAAACTGTAGACCTGACTGAGCACTATTTGTCATAAACCACCATAACTGCTTTAACTTGGTTTCTTGGAAGAAAATATATAGATAGCGCCTAGCATCTCGGCTTGTGACTCCCTTTGTATATTAACTTCCATTTTTACCCACACTGACTGGGTATATATTCACTAAACCCCAACATACTGACTCATTTCGTCGGACGCAAGTGGGTAAATAGAAAGTTTTTCTCTTCTGGATAACTAAATAGCGTCAGTTGCACGATTATGCACATAGCCGAGCCAATCAAAACTATCTGTAAATGACCCAGAACAACTGGACAAAATGACAACATTCATTGATCTAGCTTGAGAAAAGGCGAAGAAAAAGAGAACACGCTAGAATAAAAATCTAAGTGATATCACAAGTTTGGTTTATTCCTGCCGACTTTTGGGCTATCTTTACGCGTCAATAATTTTTGTAATACCGAGATAGGCAACACTATGCCAATGAAAACAGATGAACTCCGCACCGTTAGCCTTGGACTGATGCCAACGCCGGCTGCGGTCGAAGCTGCTTACCCAATCACAGATGAAATTGCGGAGCATGTCGCCCACTCTCGTCGTCAAGTTGAAGCGATTCTTACGGGCCAGGACTCCCGTCTTCTTGTTATCGTTGGCCCTTGCTCTGTCCATGATCCTGATGCCGCCATCGATTATGCCAAACGCCTATGTGCCGTACAGGAAAAACACAAAGACACGCTTTTTATTGTAATGCGTACCTACTTCGAGAAGCCCCGCACAGTAGTAGGCTGGAAGGGGCTAGTATCAGATCCTAATCTGGACGGCAGCCTTGATCTCGCCAAGGGTCTCCACACGGCACGTAAACTGCTGGTTGATATCAACGCATTGGGTATGCCGACTGCCACTGAGTTCCTGGACATGATCACTGGCCAATATTTGGCTGACCTGATCAGTTGGGGGGCTATCGGGGCTCGTACCACAGAATCTCAAATTCATCGCGAGATGGCTTCGGCCCTATCCTGTCCAGTAGGCTTTAAGAACGGTACTGACGGCAATATCAAAATTGCAATTGATGCCATCCGCGCCACCCGTGAATCGCACGTATTCTGCTCGCCGGCCAAAAGCGGTGAAATGACAATCTACCGTACCTCGGGCAACCCACACGGACATGTCATTCTGCGTGGCGGCAAAATGCCGAACTACCATGCCGATGACATCAAAGCGTCATGCGATACGTTGGCATCCTTTGAGCTGCCGCCTCGTCTGGTTGTCGACTTCAGCCATGGTAACTGCCAGAAACAGCACAAGCGCCAACTCGATGTTGCCGCCGATATTTGCCAGCAGATAAAGTCTGGCAGCAACTTCATTGCAGGTATTATGGCAGAAAGCTTTATTGTTGAAGGCAACCAACCGGTAGATACTGACAATTTATGCGCGCTAACTTACGGCCAATCTATTACTGATCCATGCCTTAACTGGGACGATACCGTTACCATGCTAGACATGCTTTCTGAAGCCGTAGAGAGCCAACAATAAAACATACGGCTGGGCCAATGAAGGCCCCGCTTATATTACAATTACATCAACCTACAATCAGGATTACGCACATGCCATCTTTTGACATTGTTTCTGAAGTCGACTTCGTAGAAATCCGAAATGCGGTAGAAAACTCATCTCGTGAACTAGATACTCGTTTTGATTTCCGTGGTGTCGAAGCTAGCTTCAAGCTGGAAAAAGAAGTCGTTAAAATCACAACTGAGTCTGATTACCAACTAAGCCAGTTGGTTACCATTCTTCGCGGTAACCTAGCTAAACGCCATGTCGATGCGCAATCAATGGATCAAAAAGAGACAACCCGCACTGGTAAGTCATTTTCTTGTAACGTTGAATTTAAGCAAGGCGTCGACACGGCCGTTGCCAAGAAAATTGTCAAAATGATCAAAGACGAGAAGCTAAAAGTTCAAGCTTCTATCCAAGGTGACAAAGTTCGTGTAACGGGCAAGAAGCGCGATGATCTTCAAGCCGCAATGGCGCTAGTACGTGGTGCAGAGCTTGGCCAATCATTCCAGTTCGATAACTTCCGTGACTAATCGGCAATGTGTCGTTTTGAAAGCCGCCTTCGGGCGGTTTTTTTTATTTCCTCGCTATAAGTCCTCAAACCATACATTGGCAAACATCTGATTCTGCACAACCGTCGTTACTACCCACCACTTAATTCTCTCGAATAATTAAAACAAATACCCAACCGTTGCTTTATAACCAAATCAAATGGCAACATTCAATAACTTAACAACAAAATCTATTTCTCTCTCGTCGCCATCACTAAGTAAGCAGTCTTAAACAGAAAACCCAATACAGCTATTAACCTTTCCTAACAATTGTTAATACAAACCCCACCATTAGACATATAAAGTCATAACCGGATATTTTACGGCTATAAACAAGTGCCTATTTATTGTGCAAACAGACTCTTAAAAGCGAAAAACCATAGTTGTGATACGGATAATCCCCTATACTTGCCGCGTCCTATCTAGGGTTCCAATTGTTAATTTTAAAGGTTTTAATAAGTTAGAGATTCAGAGCAGTCATTACCAAGTAGCATTGTGCATGCATGGAATTCGCGCTTTTCGACCCAGGACGTCACCATAATCACTTTCAGTTTAAAGTGATTCCCCTCGCAACTCGCTTCTTATATTGTTCGTATGAACCTGCAAATAGTTGTTTGCAAGCTGCTCTTACTCCTTTGCTGACGTTCCATCAGTAAAGCAGGGAAGATACACAGAAGAGAACCCTTTGAAGGCTATATAAACTATACCTATAAAGGAGATGTCCATAATGGACACTGTGAAAAACAATACCGTTCATTCTCAACCAACCACTAAAGCAAAGCTTGGCTGGAAAAAAACCGATACCCTGTGGGTACTTGGCCTATTCGGTACCGCTGTAGGTGCCGGCACCCTGTTTCTGCCAATCAACGCCGGTGTCGGTGGCCTGATCCCGCTATTGGTCATGACAGTACTTGCGCTACCAATGACTTACTTCGCTCACCGCGGTATGACCCGTTTTGTGCTGTCGAGCTCCAACCCTGGCGCCGATATCACAGAGGTAGTAGAAGAGCACTTCGGTGCAGGTATGGGTAAAGTCATCACCCTACTTTACTTCTTTGCTATCTACCCAATTCTACTGGTATACAGTGTTGCACTGACCAATACTGTAGAAAGCTTTATGATCAACCAGCTCGGCATGGTTCCACCGGCTCGTTGGATCCTAGCCCTGATTCTGATCGTTGGCCTGATGGCGATTGTCCGTCTGGGTGAAGAGCTTATTGTCAAAGCAATGAGCATGCTGGTATTCCCGTTCGTCGCAGTGCTGTTGGCTCTTGCCCTTTACCTTGTTCCTGAGTGGAATGGCGAAATCTTTAACCACGTGATCCCTGTAGAAGGCGGTATGACGTCAGTCTTTATGGCTGTATGGCTGATCCTGCCAGTTATGGTTTTCTCGTTTAACCACTCCCCAGTGATCTCGTCTTTCGCTGTTGCCATGCAAAAAGAGCACGGCGAAAATGCTGAAGCACAGTCACGCCGCGTACTGCAGCGTGCACACATCATGATGGTTGTTACTGTTATGTTCTTCGTGTTCAGCTGTGTGCTCTCGCTGTCTCCGGCAAACCTTGCTGAAGCTAAAGCGCAAAACGTATCAATCCTGACGTACCTATCTAACCACTTCAACACGCCAATGATTGCATACGCAGCACCTATCGTTGCTATCATTGCAATCACCAAGTCTTTCCTTGGCCATTACCTTGGCGCCAGCGAAGGCCTTAACGGTTTGGTGGTTAAAATGACACGTAGCCGTGGCAAGGAAATCGGCCCGAAAGCCCTTAATGCTTTCACTGCTGGCTTCATGCTGATCACCACTTGGGCAGTAGCGACCATCAACCCAAGCATCTTGGGTATGATTGAGAGCCTTGGCGGCCCAATCATCGCTATGCTGCTATTCATCATGCCGATGTACGCAATTAAGAAAGTGCCAGCAATGCGCAAATACTCTGGCGCAATCAGCAACGTATTCATCGTTATTATCGGTCTGATCTCAATTTCCGCGATCTTTTATTCTCTGGCCCAATAAACCAGAGATCATGGATTAAAAACCATCCCTGAATGGTCTTGGATTGCAGTCGAACCCCACTCTTTAGTGGGGTTCTTTTTTGCACGAAAAGCCCATTAGACTGCCTACATCTTGTTTTTTCGCTTCTGCCACACCTTCCTTAAACCTCCCCCCATTTTAGCTTTAGCCACTTTTGTTGGGGTTTACGCCTTGCTGACTTCCGCCTCATAAGGCTGCTCTCGCTTTTATTCATGAACAAAAGTTACAAAAGCACTAGATAGTTACATAAACACTGTACTCAATTTTCCGCTTTGCACATGTTGGTAGACTGCACCCAAACCACAACAACACTTAAAAACAGGTGAACTATGTTTTCCAATAACACCATGAGTCATAGCGACAAGCGTATGATGAATGTGATTTTTGCACTCTCCGCCGCCGTGATCTTACTGGCGACCGTGCAAAACAATATGCCAACCGGGATCATCGGCGCAATTGGTGTCATGGCCGTCGTTGGCTATATCCTCAATGTCGCAGGCGACAAAACCCCTATCGTCAACCAGTTCTTCGGTGGCGGTGCCATTGTTATCATTTTTGGCTCTTCATACATTTTCCACAGTGGCCTGATCCCTCATGAGACAGCTGATACCATTACCACCTTTGTCAAAGGCGGTGGCTTCCTGTCATTCTTCATCGCCAGCCTTGTCACCGGCTCAATTCTGGGCATGGACACCAATGTGCTAAAGAAAGCTGCCCTGAAGTACATTCCCGTTATCCTCGGCGGTGTCGCCTGTGCATTCCTGTTTGCCGGTATTGTCGGCGCAGCTCTGGGCCACGGCTTTATGGAATCGGTCATGCTGATAGCCCTGCCAATTATGGGCGGCGGTATGGGTGCTGGCGCGGTGCCTCTGGTGGAGATCATGTCGGGCAACACCGGCATGAGTGCAGAGATTCTGCTGTCAAAGATGGTTCCTGCGCTGGCTATCGGTAATGCGATTGCGATTGTGATGGCCGGCCTGTTGGATAAAGTCGGTAAATTCTTCCCGTCGCTGACCGGCAACGGCCAGCTGATGCGCGGCAAAGCCGAAGAGAAGCAGGAAGAAAACGACGAGCAGCCAATTTCTATCAACGTACTTGGTGTCGGTGCCCTACTGGCTATTACCATGTACTTTGTTGGTTCAATGCTAAGCAGCGTGATCAGCATGCATACCTACGCGCTGATGATCATCTTCGTAGCGCTGGTCAAGGTGGCCGGCTTCATGCCGCGCGAGCTGGAACGTGCGGCCCACGGCTGGTACAAGTTTGTGGTTGATAACCTAACCCCAGCTCTGCTAGTCGGCATCGGTGTGGCGTATACCGACCTTAACCAAATCATCGAGTCCCTGAGCCTGGTTTACTTCCTGATGGTTTTTGCCACGGTACTCGGCGCGATTGTCGGTACGGCGATTATCGGCCGTCTGATGGGCTTCAACCCGATTGAGGCATCTATTACCGCAGGGCTTTGCATGGCTAATATGGGCGGTACTGGTGACGTAGCGGTACTGGCCGCCAGCAAGCGTATGGAGCTGATGCCATTTGCACAGATCTCCTCCCGTATTGGCGGTGCTTTCATGTTGATATTGGCGACCATGATAATCGAGTTGCTGAAATAGCCAGTAACGGTTTCGCGTTTCATGCCGGGCCAGCCATGCTGCCCGGCATTTGATTGCTTACTGCCCAGATAAAAGATATCTGGCACAGTATTCCCACCTTATATCCAGTTATAATCCTTGCCAAATTCAGTGCCTAATCAACCGACCCGTTCAATGAAACTCAAGAGCTACCTTGCCCTTACCACCCTGGCGACAACATCTTCGATCGTCGTTGTTGTCACCACCTTTATCTTCTACCTGCTGCAAAACGCGCACATTGGCGGTATTGAAGAGCGGGGAATGGAGCTGGCCCGCGTATTGGCCCATGACCCTGTGGTCATTCAAGCGGTCAAAGCCAAAAACAACCGCCAGCCGTTCGAGCTACAGGGCTACATCGAAGATATTCGCAGCAAGACCGACGCTTCTTTCATTGTCGTGACCGATCAGCAGGCTATGCGCCTGACCCACCCTGACCAAGAGAAGATCGGGCTGCATTTTAACGGGGACGATATCTACCCGACCCTGAACCAAGGCGTAGACCATACCAGTGTGGCATCCGGCACGCTGGGTAAGGCCATCCGCAACTTTTCCCCTATCCTTGATGACAGTCGGGTGATCGGGGTCGTCAATATCGGTTATATGTATGACCGCAGCATCGGCATATTGATGGAGCAGTTTGGCAAGATTGCCGGGCTGGTTGCGATTGTTTACTTGTTGGGCGTTTCTATTACCAGTGCGTTTGTATTCAAAATGAAGCGTACCTTCCTTGATTACGAGCCCGAGATTGTGGTCCACAAGTTTCGCGAGCGCGAGATGATCCTTAACAGTATCCGCGATGGCATTCTCGCCATTGACAACAATCACTGTATTACCACCATGAACCACAGTGCCAGCAAAATGATCTCGATGGGGAAGCTCGGGCCGCATGACTATATCGGCCAGCCGCTTTCCTGCTTTTCAACCACCCTGAGCCATCTGGTATTTTCGGATAATGACAGCTTCCACCAAGGTAAATTCAATATTGGCAAGCATACTTATCGTGCTGATATCTATCCGATCAAACACAATAAGGGCATACGAGGCCATGTTATTGTCTTCTATGCCAACCTAGATCAAAATGAGCTGGAGCGTGAGGTCACCTATCTCAAAAACTATGCCGAACTGCTGCGCAGTAAAACCCACGAGTATTCCAACAAACTCAATGTCCTGTCAGGAATGCTGCAACTGGGCAACTTTGAGAAAGCCGTCGATTTTATTCAGCAAGAAACAGACAGTTACCAGTCCATTATCCGCAGTATCGTTACCTCGGTTAACGACAGTGCCATTGCCGGTCTGCTGATGGCCAAGTTCAATAAGGCATCCGATCTCGGTGTCACCTTTACGCTAGATGACGATACCAGCCTGTCAAGCTACGAAAAGGCTATTTCGGAAAAGCTGGTGACGATTATCGGCAACCTGATAGACAATGCGCTGCTGGCCGCGTGGCAAAACCGCGGTCTAACGCCTGCGGAAGTCCAGCTCTATCTTAGCGATCGCAATCAGCATATCATTATCGAGGTACAAGACAGCGGTGCCGGGGTGCCGGTTGAGATCAGCGACTCAATTCTTGAGTTCGGCGTCAGCAGCAAGCACGACGACCAGCAAAACGGGGTTGGCCTTTACCTGGTCAATCAGCTTGTCGATTACTTCCATGGCAGTATCGACTGGGAACGCACTGAACAAGATACCACCTTGTTTAGCCTGTATTTAGACAAACAGATCACGACACGCTTATGACAAAGACAACGGTTATGGTGCTGGAAGATGACATCCGCGCCAGCTACACCCTTGAGTCAACCATCAACCAACACCCGCAGTTTTCTGTGGTGGCCGTCAGTGAAAGCTATGCTGATGCCCTGTTGCAATTCAACGCTTTCAAACCCGATTTGGTGTTTGTAGACATCACCCTGCCTGATGGCAGCGGGCTGGCGCTTATCCGCGAGCTGCGTGCCCAGAATGTCAGCTGCAGCTTCATTATGACCACTGCAGAGCGAGAAGCCGCAACCGTCGAGCAGGCGGTACAGCTTGGGGTCATGGATTACCTGGTCAAGCCAATCCGCATGTCTCGAGTCAATCAGGCACTGGAAGATTACCTCAAATACCGCCGTACCCTGACCACGGCAGCTACCGTTGATCAGAATGATATTGACCAGCTGTTTCGGAAATCACCCGCAACACCGATTCGCAGCACCCCCAAAGGGATCGACGCAACAACCTTGGCAAACCTCAAGCAGATATTGCTAGATGAGCAGCTCCAGGACTTCTCAGCCGATGATATCGGCAAGAAAATGAATGTCAGCCGGATCACCGCCCGCCGCTACCTGGAGTTTCTGGAAACGGAGGGGATGATCAAGTTAGTGCTCAATTACAAAACCGGCGGCAGACCACAGCGGCTCTATCAACTGCTGCACTGACCCATGCGTGCCTGGCCTCAATGCCAGCTGGCACTATTTGGGGATATTGAACGATTTCTGCCCATTGCAGATAAAGGTGAAGTAACGGCTGCGCTCATGGAAAGCGGAAAAGCCTTGGCCACGGCAGTATGCCCCATTTAGTTCATGCATGTAGGCCAAGGTATCCTGATCTTTGACCGAGAAATAACTGTTGTTTTCGCAGACGATACGGATCTTACCGTCATCACCCTGAGCGTAAGACTGCACCTTGGAGCCGCACAGGGTAAAACTGGCCTCGACAAATTCGTCAGCACGCTCATCAACAGACTTGGAACATCCTGCTATTACCAGGGGTAAAAAAGTCACAAGCAGTAAGTTTTTCACAACCGGTCTCCTAAACACTAGTTGGTAAATGCCCATTTATCAGTGTAGTGCGGGTTCGTACTTACTGTGTCTCAATTATTGAATAAAAGACTTTTTTACCATTAGCATGTCACTTTCATCCATTAATTTGTCTTTTTTTGCCTTTGGGCTCATCAATCCTACGACGGTGCCAAATAGAGTAGTGGCGCAAGCCTGCGGGGCCGTGAGCGATAACCACCGACATCACGAGAATGACGATGAACAGCTCAGGTTTATGCTGTGGTAGCCAGAAAAAGCTACTGAGCAAAGCTAGTTTTACAAACGTCAGTACGCCTTTTAGCTGGATCAACCATAATCGCGACTGGCGGATTTCCAACCCCGTCATGATAACGCCCGTTACCATTGCCATGACCCACCAGTGGAGCCACAGCGCCTGCTCGACCCCGTACAAGAAGCCACCAGCACTCCCTGAAATACCGAGGATATGCATTGCCCGGATAGCAGTTTTACTCAAGCGCTGAATCCAAAAGCGGGTTTCCGACATGCCGAACTGCTCTTCTTGATGCGCATTTTTGCTGTGTTTTTTGCTAGAAGAACGTGTAGTTGAAGAGGAAGGCGATGATTGGTTCATGGTGATGACAGGGTATTCAAACAATGCAGGAAGAATACCTCTTATACCCAAGTCACTGCAAGGCACTTGGGCATCAACTGTCCGGTAATAGCTAGCGTGTTGCTTTGGTCAGCGTGGTAATTTCACCATCGACGACAAGATAACAATCCATACCTGCTGCCAAGGCCGCTTTCTGGCCTAATTCTGTATCTTCGAACACCACGCATTCATGCGGTGTAACACCGATACGTTTTGCGGCTTCAAGGAAGGTATCGGGGTTAGGCTTGTGGTTGACGACATCATCAGCGGTAACCAATGCATCGAGCATAGGCAAAATCCCGGTTTGGCCAAGAAGCGGCTCGGCATTGAACAGGCGGCTTCCCGTTCCTACTGCCATTTTTTTGCTGCCTTTATGGTCGAGCAGAACTTGGTATACCGACTCAATCACTTCAGCCTTGTAGGCAATTTCATCGTAAAATTTGTATTTGGTATTGGCGAGACGTTCTGTATCAAAGTTCTGGCGGAAGCTGCGATTGATCTCCTGGGCAATGCGGACGCTTGGCATTCCGCCCAATTCGTAAAACCATTGGCGATCAAAAGGTATCTCATGAATTGCACAGGTTTTCTCCCATGCCTCAAGGTGTGCGGGCATTGAATCAACCAGAGTGCCATCCATATCAAAAATGATACCTTTGTAGCTTGATAAATCCATGTTTCTCCTTGTTTATTTACTTATCTCTTGGCGATTAATTACGGCCACGAATCCTGTCATGGTAACGACACTATATGTCACTTATATTGCAATCAGCCCTGTATGTAAACCTAAAGCCGTCACAGAAATCGGCACAAAGTGAAGCTAGATTTGCGCGCATTATGAGCAAAACACACTCCTTTTAGCATAAAAAGTAGTAAAACCTCCCCCAGATAGCTATACATGCAATGTTTTTGTATATATATTCACATTAATAATATTGATATTCATTGCGCCTTTTTTGATATTGGACGTACAGCTAAGGAACGCTATATGACTCAACCTGATTTTACCTCCCTCATCCCCATCATCATTACCCTTGCCTTGTCCCTCACAACTCGAAACGTTGTTATCGGTTTATTTGGCGGTGTTTTCAGTGGCGTTGTCATGCTAAACGGTATTGCTCCACTCGATACCTTCGGCACTTTGGTCAAAGACTACTTGGTACCACAGCTGACCGACAGCTATAACGCTGGCGTTATCGTGCTGCTGGTCTTTATCGGTGGCTTTGTTGCTTTGATGGAGCAATCCGGCGGCGGCCAGGCCTTTGCAGCCAAGGTAACACATTGGGTAAGCAGCAAATGCCGTGCCCAGCTATCCTCATGGTTTGGCGGTATTTTTATCTTCTTTTCTGATTTGGGCACGCCGCTGATTGTCGGCCCTGTTTTCCGTCCGCTATTTGACAAACTTAAGCTTTCACGGCAAAAGCTCGCATTCATTATTGACTCGACCTCTTCGCCGGTTGCGATATTGATCCCGTTTATTGGGTGGGGGGTTTACATCATGGGCCTACTGCAAAAAGAGTTCAGCACCATGGATGTTGCGATAACCGACTGGGAAGCCTTTATCAAAGCCATACCTTTTCAGTTCTATGCATTTCTTGCCATTTTTATCGTGCCGCTAGTGGCTTTCAAGAAGCTCGACTTCGGCCCAATGGCTATCGCAGAGGCCAAGGCACAGCAAGGGATCATTACTGCCGCCAGCACTGAAACCCTCGAGAGCTTTACGCATAAAAATGCAAAAGCTTCTTTTGTGTTTGCTCCCTTGCTGGTGATGGCCACCGTATTGGTCGTAATGTTGGTGCCGCTTGGTTTTCCGTTCGAGAGAGTCTCGGGGTCGGTTTTCCGTGCTGCCCTTTCAAGCGCTTACTTCTTCGCTGCCGTTACGCTCATTGTCCTCATGGCGTTTTACGGTGTGCGTAAGCTCAGCGATGGGATCAGCGTGTACCTCAAAGGCATGGGTAACATGATGCAAGTTGCGATTGTACTTATCCTTGCATGGACACTGAGCAGCGTGGGTAAAGAGCTAGGAACAGCAGCCTATATTGCCGAACAAGCACAGGCTGGCTTTCCATACTGGTTAGTCCCTGCCGTGGCTTTCCTGTTGTCTGCCATTATTTCTTTTGCAACCGGATCATCATGGGGCACCTTCGCGATCATGATGCCACTTGTTATCCCGACAGCAATTGCCATCGATGCCCCATTGTATGCCTGTATTGGAGCGGTGCTGTCCGGTGGGCTATTTGGCGATCACTGCTCGCCGATCTCAGAAACCACTATTTTGTCTTCGACAGGATCAGGCTGTGATCAGTTTGAGCACTTCAGAACCCAGCTACCCTATGCACTGCTCAATGGCACGATTGCTTTGCTGAGCTTTGTCGCCGCAGGCCTGATGCCAAGCCCGACAGTCCTGGGATTCGCGCTTATCGCTCAGGCAGGCATGGTATACCTTGTGTCAAAATGGCACCGTTCCAGATACGTCGAGCCGACCACCCTGACCGAAGCATAGGCACCGCCCTGCGATTTCCAGCAGCCCGCCGATCCTACTGGCTGCTGGCAGTCGATACACTAGCGCATATCTAATTTGACCAGGCCCCATTTTTCGGCAACACGATCAAAAAAACCCTGGGTCTGCTTCAGCTCGATCCAGTGATTGACGTAGTTGATCCAAACTTGATCATCCTTGGGCAGCAGCATGGCTATCGGCGTTGGCAAACGCATCCCGTCGACTTTGGCCACGCTCAGCTGAGGATAACGTTTGACCAGTGTCGCAGCTTCGATGTTCGAGGTCACTATCGCGGTGGTTTTGTTATCGAGCAGGTATTGGTGGGTTAGCTTTGCGTTTTCGCTGGCATGCTTGCGCGCGTTGGGCAGTAGTTCTTCGACTAAGCTTTGCTGAACCGTACCTGCCGTGGTGGTAAGGATGACCGACGACGAATTGAAGTCACTCCACTTACGAAAACGTTTCTCGTTCGCTTTGGCTACCACAGGTACAAATGCCAGTTGATAGTAGGTATTACTGTAGCCGGCCAACCTGGCACGGTGCATATTCAGCGAAGCACTGCCGGTCATATCGTATTTATCAGTCACAACACCGTTGACAAGTTTTTTCCAGGTCGTAGGAACGTATTCCACCGTTACCCCCAAATCCTTGGCCAGTTCGGTGGTGATATCGATATCAAACCCGCGGTAAAAGTTTGTGGCAGGATCGCGTACCGTCATCGGGCTCCAATCCCCCGTCGTTCCCACCCGCAGAACGCCCCGGTCAATAATCTCCGTCAACCGGCTTTTCGCGGCATGAGCCACCCCAGAAAGCAGTGACATCAAAATACATAGGACTGCGATTCCACTTTTGATGTACCGTGTCTTCATAGATGCCTCTGATACCCATCAAGAAACTTATCTATAAAGATAGCAGTAATTTATTTTGGCAAATTTAACCTTTGGAACTTTTATAGCCTAGTAAAAACATTGAGACACATGACTTTAAATAGGCTCTTCTTTCCTGCTCTGTTTCCAGGCTGTCCTGCCCTAGATAGGCCCAGTATACAGCCTTGCCGTGACACATCAGCAAAAACTGCAAAGCGGCATCATTGCAATTCAAATCGGGCTGTAGCTCCCCTCTTGCGCTAAGCTGGCCGAGATAGGCTGCCACCATTTCTGTCGTATTTCTGGGCCCAGCATTCACATAAACCCTGGCAAGATCTGGATGGGTATCACTTTGCCGCACTGCTGTTTTATAGGTATTCAACGCCTCATCACTCAGCAGCATATTCTGGAACCGCCAAGCAAACTCCTCTAGCACCTGCTCTGGTTCTCTGGGGTCATCCAACAAGCTAATATCTAACTGATTTGCGGTACATTTGGCTCTAATACAGGTGTCAAAAAGCTCATCCTTCGTCCTGAAATGCGCATACACGGTTTGCTTTGAAACCTGCGCCCTTTCCGCGATGGTATCCATGCTGATGCCATAACCCTGCTCACAGAATAACTCTGTGGCAGCCTTCAAAATTTGCTCCCTCTTCTGGGCACTTCTCGCTGTTAACACACACTCACCTCTAATTAACAAGCATACATAAGTTTTAATACAATCAAACTGGACAGTCTAGTACTCATGGGTTATTTTTTAAACATATGGACTGGGCAGTCTAGTTTTATATCCAAGTCTATTGGATATCTCAACGTAAGGCAGGGCAAGATGAAAAGGATAACAATCGCCGGTATCGTGATCGGTTCCGCATTGCTGGGTGGATGCAATACCTCAACCTCGTCACCATCAGAGCGGCAGGAACACCTGCTGCTGAGTGTAGATACGCTAACGTTAACTCCGTCAGATCATTACAGCGTTGAACGGGAATACGTCGGCTTGGTCCAAGCTGGACAACAAGCGAATTTAGGCGTAGAGCTCGGCGGTAAAGTCGCACGAATTTTGGTCGATGTCGGAGATAGTGTTCAAGCGAGTGAGCCACTGCTTGTTCTCGATACCCAACTTTTGATCACCCAGGCTGATGAACTGCGCGCCCAACAGTCACAGATAACGGCGCAACTGGATTTGGTTGAAGCAAACTTAAAACGTCAGCAGTCACTCAAACAAAAAGGCTTCAGTGCCGATGCTGACATTGATACGCTCAGCAGTCAGCGCAAGGCACTACAAGCTAGCTTCAGACAACTCAGTGCTTCGCTTACAGCCAACCAGCTGAGGCAGGAAAAATCGACCGTCTATGCCCCTTACGATGGTATCGTCAGTGCCCGTCATGTATCGACGGGCGATGTTATCAATACCGGCGCCCCTACCCTTACCCTGCTAGCATCTACCAGCAAAGAAGCCCATATCGGTATACCTGCCAAGCAACTGGCCAAGTTAAACAACCATAACAACAACCATGACAGCTGGAAATTACAGATCGGCCCAGAGAGTTACCCTGTCACACTATTGAATCCCGGTGCACGTATCGATAGTGGTTCACGCACCGTCAAGCTCCGCTTTGCTTTGCCTGAGTCGGCCGAAGTCATCGATGGCCAATTGGCCTACCTGCAGTTTAGTGACGTTCACGAAAAGCCAGGGTATTGGATCCCGCTTTCGGCTATGACAGACGGCCTACGTGGTACTTGGAATGTCTTTGTCATGCTTGGTGAAGACAAACGACATGTGGTCGAACGCCGTTCCATCCAAGTGCTGCATGCCAACGACAGCTATGCCTATGTCACTGGCGCCCTGACAACTGGTGAGCGACTGATTGCGAATGGCCTCCACCGGCTTGTCCCTGGCCAGGCCGTGCAACCGGTAAAAAAGTTGCCGCTTCCTCTAAATACTCGCGATGAGGCCGCGCTATGAAGATGGAAGCCATAATCAGCAATACCCGCCTGTTGATATTAGCCATTGCACTCTTGGTGGTCGCTGGTTTCTCAGCCCTGACAACATTGCCCAGGGCAGAAGATCCGGTGATCCATAACCGCCATGCCAGTATCGTGACCCACTTACCCGGCGCAACCGCCGAGCGGGTTGAGGCACTCATCACCGAAAAAATTGAAACCGAGTTGCGTCAGCTAGAGGAAATCAAAGAACTGTCCTCTGTTTCAAGACCCGGTATCTCAGTTATCCGAATTGAGCTTAACGACGACATCACCGACTCCGATCCCGTTTGGTCCAGAGCCAGGGATAAGCTATCTGATGTTGTACCTTTGCTTCCGGCCAGCGTATCTGTACCGGAATTGGATAACGACCACGGCTATGCGTTCACCATGATCACCGCGTTGACCTGGCAAGACGAGAGCCAGCCCGATCTGCTGACCTTGCGCCGTTATGCCATTGAGCTTGGTAACCAAATGCGGATCATGAACGGGGTTGAGTTTGTGGATGTGTATGGTTTACCTGATGAAGAAATCCAGGTGACCTTAGATCCCGCGGCGACCAGTGCCCTTGGCCGTTCCGCCATATCCTTGTCACAGGCTATCGATCAGGCCGATGCCAAAAACTCCGCCGGTGAGTTGGTCAATGCTCATACCCGCTTTGCGCTAGAGATCTCGGACTCGCTGGATACCCTCGACAGGGTCCGCCGTGTTCCTATCGCGATGGATGACAATGGCTTTTTTATTCGCGTGGAAGATATTGCCCAGGTTGAACGCAAGCCTGCCAGCCCGCCATCGGAAATCGGTGTGGTCAATGGCAAGACGGCGATTATTGTTGCCGCCCGGATGCAGCCCAAGTTGAGAGTTGACCAATGGACGGACCGAATGAACAGGCTGCTGGAGCAATACCGCCAGCAGATCCCCTCAAACATCGCCGTCGATGTCATCTTCGAGCAACAAAGCTATACCGAAGCCCGCCTTTCTGAGCTCAACAACAGCTTGCTGCTTGGCTTTTCCATCATCTTGGTGGTTCTGCTGCTGACACTAGGGCTCCGCTCTGCGGTCATTGTTGCGCTATCATTGCCGCTTACCAGCCTGATAACCCTCGCGATGATGAAATTCACTGGGCTGCCGATCAACCAGATGTCAGTGACAGGCCTTATCGTCGCGCTCGGTATTATGGTCGATAATGCGATCGTCATGGTCGATACCATCCAGCACTACCGCCAACAAGGCAAAGCCAAACTTGACGCTGCTCTGGAGGCCATTCACCATCTTTGGATCCCGCTACTGGGCTCGACCTTGACCACGGTATTAGCCTTTGCACCGATTTTCCTGATGCCCGGCCCTGCCGGTGAGTTTGTCGGGGCTATCGCCATCACGGTCTGTTTCTCACTGATTGGCTCATACCTGATATCCCATACTCTGGTCGCCGGTTTTGCGTCACGCTTACTGCCTGCAATAAACCGGAATCCGCGCTGGTACCATAGCGGAATCGTGCTCCCGGCGCTCAGCCAGCGCTTTGAAGGATCTGTTCGCGTTGCTATCAAACACCCGTTGCTCACCGCCTGTTTGGTCTGCCTCCTTCCCCTCTCCGGCTTTTGGGCAGCGACAAAACTGACCGAGCAATTCTTCCCGCCATCCGACAGGGATATGTTTGAGATCCAACTGTTCTTGCCTCCGCAAGCCAGTATTTTTGCCACAGCGGAAGCGACCAAGCAGGTCGACCGCATCATGGCAGGCTATGACGGTATCGAGCAGGTTAGCTGGCTTGTCGGCGGCAACTTCCCCTCTTTCTACTACAATTTGGTCAGCCGCCAACAAGGCGCACCATACTTTGCCCAAGCCATGGTCAAAGTACGAAACTTTGAGTTGGCTAACACCTTGATCCCCACCCTTCAGGCCAAGTTTGACCGGGTTATGCCCAATGCCCAGATCTTGGTGAGAAAACTCGAGCAAGGTCCCCCGTTCAACGCGCCGCTGGAAGTCCGGCTATATGGCCCCAATCTCGATAGGCTCAAAGCAATTGGGGAAGACATTCGCCTGATCATGGCGAACACGCCCAACGTTACGCATACCCGAGAAACATTGCAGCCCGGCACCCCGAAGGTATGGCTGAATGTGAACGAGGAGGCCAGCCAGCTGAGCGGGTTAAGCCTTAAGGGTTTTGCCGAACTGCTCCAGGCCACGTTCACCGGCCGCTTGAGCGGGAGCATTATCGAGGCAACCGAATCGGTCCCCGTGCGCGTAAGGATCAGCGATGACGGTCGTGAGGATATGAGCCAGTTGAGCAGCCTACCACTACCAGTCAAAGCGGGCAGCAACGTCGTCGGGCTACCCGTTTTTGCCCTCGCCGATCTCTCGCTCACTCCGAGTCGAGGGGCGATACCCCGCCGCAACGGCCAGCGAGTCAATGTCATCGAAGGCTATATCCGCGCTGGAGTGCTGCCGCAAACAGCACTGGCGCCTTTTCAAGCAGCGATGGAAGAGTACCGCTCGAGCATGCCAAGTGGCTACAGCATCGAGTTTGGCGGCGAATCCGCAGAGCGCAATGAGTCGGTTGGGAATTTAATGGCCAATTTGACTATGGTGATCACCCTTTTGGTAATGGTTGTTGTCCTCTCGTTCAACTCATTTAGGTTGAGTTTGGTCATTTTCTTTGTTGGTATGCTCTCGGCCGGTCTGGGCTTACTTTCGGTTGCCGTCTTTGGCTACCCGTTCGGCTTCACCGTGATTATCGGCTTGCTTGGCCTTGTCGGATTGGCGATCAACGCTGCCATTGTGATCCTTGCAGAGCTCAAAAGCTGCCCGGAAGCCAGCAAAGGAAACCAGCAGGCCATTGTAGCAGCAGTGATGAGCTGTACCCGGCATATTACCTCTACCACCATCACAACCATTGGTGGTTTCATGCCGTTGATTCTCGCAGGCGGTGGATTCTGGCCCCCGTTCGCAATGGCTATCGCCGGCGGTACCCTACTGACCACCCTCGTTTCCTTCTACTTTGTCCCAGCCGCGTTTAGGTTGGCTGTAAAGTACAAGCCTTTAGCGGTAAGCAACATGACATTGCACACCGCTGAGGTGGGGAGATAATGAGTATATAGCTGGTCCGCGCGAGGGGAACCTTGCTACTGGCAGTACTGCTGCAATGCGCTGAAAGAATTGGAAAAGTTCTTATTGGGAAAGTACTCGTTGTTAATTAACAAACTTTTGCTCTTCGCCCAATTATGGGCGAAGGAGCCATTGCCATAGGGAATATCGTAGATTTCAAAGTGCCGCTCATCACGGCTATAGATTAGATTGGCCGCCATCCTCCCCGAGCGCAGCAAGGTGTTCTTGTAATACTGGAAATCGCTGCCACAGCTTTTGATCACATATGAGCCTTTTTCACTGCGCACACTGATATAGTAGTTCGGCGTGTTCTCGAACTTGCTCACCTGCCAGATACCAACATCACTGCTAAGTTTAATGCGCGGCACAATAATTTCTTTATCTACCGCGCCCTCCACAGGTAACGCAACTTGTACTGTATTTGAACTCTGGTTCTGGGTTGTATCATGGTGCAGCAACCTCATAGCCGGTTTGCTGACTCGCTGCGGCTCGGGGTTGAAACTGTTCCAGACGCTCATCAAAGGCTCTTTGCCCGGCCCCATCGCTAGCCATACCAACGCGATAGGGATGCCCAACATCGCCAGACGCCCCCAATAGCGGCTCCTGCCAATGGCTTTGATCTGGCCGGTGACGGCCGGCGTCAATTTTCGCGAAGCCACAACCAGTTGACCGGGTATTTCGGATTTCACAACAGCTATTTTTGTGCTTGTCTTCTCGCGGCGAAGAGCATCTATCTGGAATTGCAATCGGCGGTTTTCACGCCTCAGTGCCTGCATATCTTCATCCAACATCTGTTGCTGTCTTGCTTCAGCGTCTGTCGGTTCTTGCTGTTGCGTCTTCTGCTGCTCTCTTGCCGTTTTGAGCTTTTTTTCCAGCAGGTCATTGCGACGCTGCAAATCTTGATTTTGATCTTCAAGCTGCTGACATTTCTTTTTCCAAATCGCGGCCTGGTCATTGGATTTGAGGTAAACCACTTGAACGGCTTCTTCGTGACCATGCCCTGACAGGATCTTTTCATACGCCAGCCCCACCAATTGCATCATTGATTTTGATCCCCCTTTATCGGGGTGGCACCGACTTGAAAGCAACTTGTATCGCCGCTTTACATCTGCCAAAGGGGTATTCTTTTTTACTCCGAGAATATCGAAATACGTTGTCATTCCATTCTTACCGCAAACATATTTTCTGAACTAACATCCCAGTTTTATTATATGCAGACAAATACATATCTTGCTAAAGGCATTTTGTCTTTATTTGTCATGGGTCATACCAAATAACGATAAATATTATCGATACATAAAACAGGGAATGCTATCGGCTTCGAAATGGAAAAGTTAAGGGCTTTCACTCAATAACAGCAAAAACAACCCATGTACCCAAGTGACTTGATGCCACTTAGGTATATGGGTTGCTCTCTGAACAATCTTATATCAATTTCAGGTATGAAGGTTATGCTTACGCATTCTGAACTCGCCCGGCGAGCAGCCCATATGCTTCTTGAACACGCGGGAAAAATAGGAAACATCTTTGAAGCCTGCCGAATGGGCAATCTGCGAGATTTTTTCCCTATCGGAACTCAGCAGTCCACAGGCCAGATCCAATCGCTTCTTGATGATATACTGCTTTAAGGTTACCCCCATCACATTGTGAAACAAGCGAGAGAAATAAGTCGGAGAGTAATGGCAAGCATTAGCGAGATCTTCTTCCCTTAGCGGCGAACTTATATTCTCATCAATGATCTTCAAGGCTGGCCTTATTGACAGCTCGCGCTGCTCAAATCCCTGTACCGGCTCAGCAACCACATTGTGAGTATGAAGTCTGCTAAAGCAGGCATCAATTTCCTGTTTGGTGGCATTAGCCGCGATCACATCCTCTCCCCCCGCACGAAGAACATTTAATGCGAGATCGGCATCAAGGCTATGGTAAACCACAACGACTTTGGTTTGCGGGAAACGGCTCTTAACCGACTGCAGCAATTCAAAACCGTTTGACGTTGAGTCTACGACCTCAAGGAAAATCAGCTCCTGACCTGTCATGGTTGACAACAGCTCAAAAGGTGAGACGTCAACTACATCATGTGACATCTTGAGGTTTTCTTTCGCTTCTGCCACTTTATCAAAGTGACTACAACTAACCCATATCACAACTTCACCTTAATCTATCAAGAAAATTACAAGTATTTTGTCTTCATAGACACTCCTTGTCATAAATCGTCGTCGATCTTTTTATAGTTTTATGACCGTCAAAAAAGTCATGTGACATTGATAATTAACGTCTATAAACCCAAAAAATTCCAGAAGGCAAATTTGTTGCAAGATTAACGCTGTTTTCTCAAAATATTCTGCTATTACGAACACTTCAATAAGTTATAACGCATATACGCCTTTAAAATCTGGCTATCTATAGCCAAAGCGAATTTAAATTAATTTTTTATTCAAAAATAATCTAACAAAATTCTTCCCATCGCACTTTATTAAATTTGATTTTTGCCCTTTTTCACCGTCCACACCACAAATTTATTGCGTTAGAGCTCATAAGCAAGAAAAAGACCATATCAACACACTTGCAGTGAACGCATTGTCACCATATACAAATTCGGTCACAATTCTATAAATTGAGTCGCCTTTACTGCACGCAGTCCCCCATCAGTCAGCCATCAAGAAGAGTCCAACAACTAAGCGGCTTAACACTATCTTCAGTGGGCTCGATTGAGCCACCGATGACACCGTTTATTAAGCCGTGAGAAATGAAAAAGCAGGCACTTTTGTCTAGCACGTCAACTCATCCACTTAAAATTTGTTGAATTTTTTGAAGACAATCGCATTTTTATCTATTACTATGTCTCGGCAATTTTGAGTTCCGATGAAGACAGCAGGAGAGTGGCGAGTGCTAGTGTGCAAACTAGTCGCGAGCCCGCCGAAGAAGTAAGCTGGCTATCCCGTTTGCAGCCAATGCAAACAATGGCAAGTAAATCTTTCAGGCACCTTACTCAGTTGAAAATTGAGAAGGGTATGGACTGTTGTTGGAGGAGCCTCTGGAGAGATCCGTTAAATCGGACGCCGAAGGAGCAAACCTGAATTCAGGTGAAACTCTCAGGCAAAAGGACAGAGGAGATAAGATCAACAGCACAGAAAGTAACACCAACATTCTGAAACACCTCGCAACGGTATAACTGTTGTTCTTTATCTCTTCCTTTGATGTTTAAAGGTAAAGAGAAAATGAACCCACTTTATAACTTCTTACAAACTATCGATAACCTTGTTTGGGGCCCGCCGCTACTTCTTTTGCTAGTAGGTACAGGCGTTTATCTGACAGTTCGCCTCGGGCTAATCCAGATCCGCTACCTACCCCTCGCTTTGGGCTACCTCTTTAAAGGAAATAAAAACAGCAAAGCAGACGGCGACGTCTCTAGCTTTGCCGCTCTGTGTACAGCACTTTCTGCCACTATAGGTACAGGTAACATTGTTGGTGTTGCTACCGCCATCAAACTGGGTGGCCCAGGAGCCCTGTTCTGGATGTGGCTAGCGGCACTGTTTGGCATGGCGACCAAGTATGCCGAATGCCTATTGGCAGTAAAGTACCGTGAAGTCGATGCCAACGGCCAAATGCTTGGCGGTCCTATGTATTACATCGAAAAAGGTACAGGTCAGAAATGGCTGGCTCGCCTATTCGCGGTCTTCGCGCTGGGAGTTGCCTGCTTTGGTATTGGTACGTTCCCTCAAGCCAATGCGATTGTCGATGCGGCCTACCTGTCGTTTGAGATCCCGCGCGAAATCACCGTGGTGGTACTGACCATTCTGGTTGCTGTCGTTACGCTTGGCGGTGTGCAGTCTATTGCCAAAGTCGCCAGCAAAGTTGTTCCTTTCATGGCACTGTTCTACATCCTGGCTTGTGTCATTGTTCTTGGTTCGCAATACAGCGCTGTCCCTGAGGCGATTCAGCTTGTGATTCAATCAGCCTTTACCGGTCACGCCGCCACTGGTGGTTTCGTCGGTGCCGGTATTATGCTAGCTATCCAATCAGGTATCGCCCGCGGTGTATTCTCCAACGAATCAGGCCTTGGTAGTGCACCAATGGCCGCCGCTGCAGCGAAAACTGACTCGTGTGTTGAGCAAGGTCTGATCTCGATGACAGGTACTTTCTTCGATACCATTATCATCTGTACCATGACCGGTCTTACCCTGGTCGTAACCGGTGCCTGGCAGAGTGACTATGCCGGTGCGGCGATGACCAGCTACGCCTTTGCCAGCGGTTTGGACTCCAGCTTCATTGGTCCAATGATGGTAACGATTGGCCTGATGTTCTTTGCCTTCACAACCATTCTGGGCTGGAACTACTATGGTGAGCGTTGTATTACCTATTTGTTCGGCGTCAAAGCTATTCTGCCTTACAAGATTTTCTTCTTGGTCTTGATTGCGGCAGGCGCCTTCATGAAGCTTGATATGATTTGGCTGATTGCCGACATCGTGAATGGTTTGATGGCGATTCCAAACCTGATTGGATTGATCTTGCTACGTGATGTGATTGTGACGGAGACGCGTGAGTTCTTCCAAAAACTGACCCCGCCACCAGCAGACCTTCAAACAGCCTAATCGTCTTATCTGCCCTGCGCAGGTAACCAGCAAGTAAACACCCCGTGATACATAACTACGCGGGGTGTTTTCATTCCAGTCGCCGGGTCAACTGCTGGTATAAATCAAAGCTACTGTCTTCCAGCCGGCAGTCGATAATTTTATCATCCTTGTGTTTGAAAAAAGCCATACCTGTCATCATGACTTTTTGCTTTTTTGCCGGTATTTTCGCCCACCCGCCACAATACAATGCATGGCACTGATAAATAACCACGGTTTTGTTGCCATCTCTGACGGTATCAACAATTCGAAAGGTCACATCCTTGAACCGTTGTCCCCATAGCGTAATAAAATTAAGGTATTCATTATGGCTAAGCAGATAACTTTTACCACCAGGTACGTGAAAATGAAAAGGATCAGAAGCTAATACCTGTAACCTTGAGCTATCAGCCTTAGACCAGACTTCATTAAACCACTGCACAACCCATTTCTCATCCATATGATATTACTCCAAGCCCGTTATTATAATTATACCCAAGCAACTCCAAGTTGCTTGGGTATAACATAAAACTTGTAGAGGGTTCTATCTAATCATCAGCCAATGGGAGGTGAGTTTAATAATGAGATAAATCGAGACGGGTTATTCAATACCCAGATTTTAGCCCGCTCATCTTGCGCAGAAGCGGCTAGCTGCTCAGCTATTTTCCACCAGTACGCCCTATCAAATTGATTAATAATCATTCCAAAGCGCCATATAATCGGGGAAATTAAAATCGGCAAATTGATGGCAATACGGAACTTCTTCCTGGGCTCCATATACTGACGATAAAAAGAGAGGTGTGCAGAGTAATGAAAGGAATAACAGATTCATTGGGCGTAAATTTAGCATAGCAATTCGAATGCAAATAAAAGATGATAACTGCTCATACTACGCCCAATAAAGTCGAGGCTCTGGAAGGATCCTCACACCTGTCAAGATACGTGACTTCCTATGCCGACAACGCTAATTGTGAAAAAGCGGCCTGATAATGAGCCAGATTTGGAATATTGGCATGACGACCTGACCCATTACCTACCTCTACATAGTCATAACCTAGCTCTTGTGATGCATGCTTGCTGCGATCGCCATGGGCAAAGACAACACGACGGTCAAAGACAACCCCTGAGTCTTGCTTGGCACGAAATGCAGCCAGGGCCATGATTTCCGTTCGACTCAACGCGTCAGATGAAGAAGCAAAGGTGATGTTGCCGATGTCTAAGCCTGCCGCCCGCAGCTTTAATTTTGCCGCCGACGCCCAGCTGCTGGTCGCAATCGCGATATAAGTATCCCTCAGCTCCTTCACTTGCATCAAAAACTCTTTTGCCCCCATTACCTCACGGACTGTCTCGGGGTACTCATTTATTGCTTGCTGAACCAGAGTCAGATAACGGTTCTCTACTTTGCGATGAATAATCGATCGGCTCTCGGTAATACCGTGTTTAACGATAAGCTCATCTAACACACCGGCATCGGTCAAATTAGCATACAGGGAAAGGTCTGTGTCCATCTCAATACCTAGTACCTCATTGACCGCTCTAGCATAGCAATCCAGCTCTAGGTTATGTGAATCTACCAGCGCCCCATCAATATCTAATAAAAACAAATTTGCCATTTTTTATCCTTATGACTCGCTGTTCTCGACGCAAGATGATGCGCTTGTAACCAAAATGTTGCAAGCCAAACTTCAACCAAATCTGTAAAAGCTTGTTTCAGATCAAGCCTTATTTGTCAGCATGTTAGTAGCAAAAATGAGAACTACCCCCTTGATCGTTCACTTATCAACCAACAGCCACAAACCACTCACCCAAAAACACAAAAGCAAAGTATAGACATAAAAAATAACAAACCAGATAAATTTATCACATTTTAATCCGCCATCGGCTTGGATTCCGTATTACCCTTGTAGAGTAAGCCAAATAACAAAAACGATTATCGTTAACTTTGTGAGCAATGAGAAAGGTCGTAATGAAATGAAAAACACAACGAATAGAAGGAATTTCCTCAAACTTGGGCTGGCCAGTGTTATCGGTATAACTGTTGGTAAAGAGTTACTAGTCAAGCCCGCACATGCCTCTGATTTACCCCATTTGACAGAGGATGATCCTCAAGCCAAGGCCCTCCAATACGTACACCAAGCCGCAGATAGTGATAAGCATTGTGGCAACTGTGCCTTGATTCAAGGTAATGATGGAGACGAATGGCGACCATGTGCGATTTTCCCCGGTAAAGCAGTGAATACCAATGGTTGGTGCAGCGCCTGGGTGAAGAAGCCCTAATCCCCCACCTTATTTATCTCCAGACCTTTTAGGGTCATACTGAAAAAAGCCTGCTATCAATGTGACCCATCAATTGGAATACAGACAAGCAGGCTTTTTTACAACACAATTAAACAATTTTAAAACGCTAATTAAATCGCCAGCGACTAGTCAAAAGTCTGCTGCGCCCAGCGTGCAAGACCTGCTGTGACTGAGCCAAAGTAACTACCGCTGACCACCGGAGTCGATGGCAATTGCTGCTCGATACACGCCCGTAATATTGGTGAGCGGGCTGTACCTCCGGTCATGTATACAACATCGGGTTTTATACCGCTTTGCGCAATAGCGTCCGTTACCAACTGGCTTATATGTACCCTTGGTGCCTCAATGGCCTGAGCCAGTTGCTCTTGGCTTACTTCCACTTCGAGCAAATCCGAGAGTTGAGATAAAGCCAAGCGATGTGTCTGAGCATCTGACAAAGCAATCTTGCACTCCTCAGCCTTTCGCACAAGCTGATAGCCCAGTGTCTCCTGATAGACTCTAAGAAGATGCTTCAACTTCTCGGGCTCAGCAGCATCACGCTGCAATTGCTTCAATACCGCAAGATTAGACGAACCGTAGAAATCCGTTTGCGCCACAACATTGTTGATGGCAATCGGGTTCCAGAATTGGCCTATTGGCATATCAATCCCTTTCTGGGTTTTGGTGCCCAAGCCTAACTGAGGCATGATTTGGCGAAAAGCCAAATAGATATCGAGGTCATTTCCGCCAACGCGCAGCCCGGTGTGGGCCAAAAGACTTTCGGTTCGATCCGTCTTACCCACCCAACTCGGTCCCATCTGGATCATTGAGCAATCGGTCGTACCGCCACCAATATCGACCACCAATACGGTTTTGTCTTCTGTTAGTGTACTTTCATACTCAAGCCCTGCAGCCACAGGCTCGAACTGAAATTCTATGTGCTGGAACCCTGCCCTCTTGGCCGCCTGGCACAATATTGACTCTGCCTGCTGATTGGCTCTTTCACCGCCAGTGCCCTGAAAGTTAACCGGACGGCCAATCATTGTGCTGATGATCGCCTTATCAAGCTGAGCTTCTGCTTTGTGCTTGATATTGCTCATCATGGCGCAAACCAGATCTTCAAAAAAACGAATTTGCACATCACGCAGACCATTCGCCCCTAGAAAGGACTTAGGTGATTTGACGTAATACACCTCTTCAGGATCATCGAGATACAGATCGAGTGCAGCCTGACCAAATAACAGATCGCCTTTTTCGACAATAATGTCTTCTTCGCGGTTAAATGCAATGGCACGACGCAAGACTTGTTCGCCCAACTCATCGCCGGGCTGCACGCCCATATGACGGTACAAATACTCGCTTACTGCCTCTCGAGTCGGTGCACAAAGTGTCGAAGGAATAAAACTGCTCTCGCCTTCCAGAGCAAGCATACGTGGCTGGCCCTGCTCCATCACTGCTACCGAGCAATTGGCCGTTCCATAATCAAAACCAATAAACATGCTATCCTCCGCACCAAGAAAAGCCGGCCATCATACTGAAATTCGCCAATTGTTCAATCAAGAGATGATGACAATGCATGCTCAGTAGGATTAAATCCACTCTCGAGCCTTCACCTTCGCACCAACACATGCCGTGTGCTCTCACAAAGGCGGGCTATTTGGCCCAATTGGGTTCCTTCCCAGAAGAAAAGACAAAATCCAACACCGCACGTGCGGCTTCAAAAGCAAAGCCCCTGATAGTCCGGTAATAACGCATAACGAATATCGTCAAGGTTGACATCAGGGACTCGTTCCACGCCGGCATAACCCACTTTTATGGCTGGGTTGTCCAAAAGAGCGAGTTTTCTAAACTTGTATACGTCGTTATTGTTTTTCGATTTAGAGCCACTAGGTCTTTAAAACAATGCCTTGTCTACAAGCTTATAAATTCTTGCTGAACCTGCATCTTGAAGTAGCTTGGGTATATATCGATATCCTGATGATTCACGGCTGTAAGGACTAACCTTTCCGTTTTAATGACGACAGAGTCCATAATCAAAACTGCCTTGGCATGTTTATCTACAGAAAGTTTTTTATATCATTTCTGTTTCATCAACGCGATGGCCGAATATCCAGGCAACCCATCACCGCACCCAGTCAGTCTTTTTTTGTACAACCATGAACCAAGCCGCAACCTGACATGCACTTCATCCGATTATGGGTAAATAAACACCCAAATAAGAACTAAACCGCCTAATGACTAACGTCTGACAAAATTAAAAAACCGGCTACCTCCTGACACTGTGAATATTCCATTCTACAACGTGCAAGTAACCGGTTAACTCAAACAGGATTAGATTTATTCATTTAGGAAGCTTAATGGAGATACTTGGTTATCAAATGCCTTTAATACTTTCCGCTTCCAACTCGGTGAAGTATCTCAGCGTCTTCACTTTTAACTCCTGAGTAGCAGGGGCATCACAGGCGATAACGGTTTTAGGATGCAACTGCAATGCCGATACCGTCCATAGATGGTTTACTGAGCCTTCCACTGCCGCTTCCAATGCCAGAGCCTTGTTGTGGCCGGTGATGAGAAGTAGGATTTCCTCTGCATCCAGCAAGGTGCCGACCCCAATGGTCAGGGCGGATTTTGGCACCTGGTTGATATCCGAATCGAAGAAGCGCGAGTTGGCGATACGGGTATCTTCAGTGAGGGTTTTTACGCGAGTTCGCGACGCCAGCGAAGAAGCCGGCTCGTTGAAAGCGATGTGGCCATCATTGCCTACCCCGCCCATGAACAAATTAATTTTGCCGTAGGATTTGATCTTAGCTTCGTAACGCTGGCATTCAGCATCGTTGTCACCGGTATTGCCGTCGAGCAGGTTGATGTTCTCTAGCGGAATATCAATATGGTTGAAGAAATTCTCAAACATGAACGTGCGGTATGACTGCGGGTGGTCCGCAGTGATCCCGACATACTCGTCCATATTGAACGTAACAACATGCTTGAAGCTGACATCCCCATCGTGATGCATCTTGATCAGCTCGCTATAGGTCGCCAACGGCGTGCCACCGGTCGGCAGACCAAGAACAAATGGACGCTCTGCGGTTGGTTGATAGTCATTGATGCGCTGGGCAATGTGTCTTGCCGCCCACTTACCGACCTGGCTGCAGTTTTGTAGTGGTATCAATCGCATTGTGCTCTCCTAGTATGATTTTCTAACATGGCTCTATCAGCCATGTCCTAATAATTGGTAATAATAAATATTTACTGCGGCAATAAGAGGTGGTTGCGGTTCAAAACCGTTCTCACTATGACATTCAGTAATATTAAAAATGTCATTGCCAATAGACTGTGCCCGATCCAGAGCGGAGCGCCTGTTAAATGAATATACTGATAGGTTGCCGTCGTGAATGCTGCCATCGGAAAGGTAAAGGCCCAAAAAGCCAAACTAAAGTTGGTCGTAATAATTTTTCTTAAATTGAGCAATAGCGCTATCGATGCGATAACCGCCCAGGCATAGTAGCCCACACCTACGGCCGATAATCGGATCGCGTAAGTTTGCTGGCCCAAGAAAAACATTGACGGCGTCGCCATCATAATAAAATACGTTGGATATAGCGGTTTAGCGATAAATGCTTTTTTCACTAGCCGTGAAAATAGCATCAAATAAACCCCTCCCCCAACCAATGTACCGACTAAATACATAAAGTAGCCGAAACCTTTTAACCATTCAGGGGCAAAAATAGAGCAAACTACATTAGCCAATGGTGGGATCAAAAAGGTCGGATTAAATACTGATAGCAGATTTTCGTAACTGTATATCCAGCGAGCAAGAATAAGAACAAAAAGCGGGACTTGAATCACCGCGCCGAGCACCCAAATAACTGGGCTGTCAAACAGCCCAGATAATAAGAATAAAGAAATCGTACCGCATGAAAGGAAATTGCGACTCACTGCATTCGCCATTTCGTCAAAATATTGCGTCGATTTTTTCATATACCTTGTGAACAAGCTCAAGGTAAAGACCAGCAACATGACCATGGCACCTACCGCTACCGCAGTAACGGTAGGTGCGAGAACGCTGATCCCAGATGCTTTAGCAGCGGTAGCCAGTCCAGCAACACCCATCACTGATGACATCAGAGTGACTGGCAATCGAAGAAACGTGTTACTAGACATCTTCTACCTTACGCTTTTTTCATTAGCAGGCTGATAGATTCAGCTTGGGTGCCAACAATGATCTGCAGGTTCTTCTCGCCCACATGGACAATACCCAGTGAACCTAGCGCCTTGATTTTGTTGTCACAGACCAGCGACTTGTCTTTAACAGAAAGACGCAGGCGAGTGATACAAGCATTGATTTCCGTCAGGTTGTCTTTACCGCCAAGTGCCTCAACATACGAGTTAGCAAGCTCACCCATATCAGAGACAGGTACCGCTTCTGCCTGCAGTTCAGACTCGTCTTCACGGCCAAGTGTCTTCAGGTTGAACTTGATAATCGCGAAGCGGAAAGTAACAAAGTAAATCAGACCGAACACCAAACCCTGCGGTACCAGCATGTACCAGTTGGTTGCCAGTGGGTTTTGCGCCTGAAGCACCAAGTCAACCAGGCCGGCAGAAAAACCGAAGCCGGAAATCCACTCCATTGACGATGCGATATACAGTGACAGCCCCATCAGGAAGGCATGCAGAGCAAACAGCATCGGCGCGGTGAACATGAACGCAAACTCAAGCGGCTCACTCACACCAGTAAAGAAAGAGGCAAAAGACGCCGCGATAACCAGTGAAGCAACACGCGTTTTATTCTTCTTATGGGCCGTGACATACATCGCCAGGCCAGCAGCAGGTAGGCCGAACATTAGCACTGGGAAGAAGCCCGCCATATAGCGACCTGTCACACCCGGTTGCGCCGCACCTTCTGCGATAGACTGAGCACCACCCAAGAAAGTTGGCATATCATTGATACCGGCTACGTCGTACCAGAATACTGGGTTTAGCGCATGGTGAAGACCGGTTGGGATCAGCAGTCGGTTGAAGAAACCAAATAGGCCCGCACCAATAGAGTCTTGAGCGTACATCCAAGCGCCAAAGTTAGTCATGCCTGAGAACATGCCGTTCCAGATTTCCATCAATACGCCGGCAATGAAGATACCCGCAACAGCTGACAGGATAGGCACCAGCCGCTTACCGCTGAAGAAGGAAAGTGCTTTTGGCAGTTGGGTCTCAGAAAAACGGTTATAAATGGCCGCGACAACGACACCGACAATGATCGCCACAAACTGGTTATCGACTTTATTAAATGCCGCTGGAATATCAGCGATATCCATACCTTTGATCATGGCCATTGTGGCCGGATCAAGCAGCGCCATCACCACCAGCCAGCATACTAACCCAGAAAGTGCTGCCGCACCGTCACGGTCTTTCGACATACCGAAGGCAATACCGACAGCAAACAAAATAGGAATATTCTTAAGGATTGCGCCACCGGATTTAATTAAGAAGGCTGCGATTTGGCTATCATGGCCCCAGCTGACAGGATCAACCCAGTAGCCAATACCCATTAGGATCGCCGCTGCAGGTAGGGCTGCAATCGGGATCATCAAGGCTTGTCCAACTTTTTGCAGATATCCAAAAACGTTGATTTTCATTATTTGATTCCTTTGAAATCGATGAGTTCTATTTCTTGCGCCTGCAACCAGATTTTGATTTCTTCTGATAACAGGACACTCAGTTCATGTTCACGTTGTGTTGTATAAGACGATAGGCTGGCAAGCTCATCGTCTGAATAGCCCGGGTGGGCCATAATTTCGACGGTAGTCTGGTTGTCGCTACCTTTTAATTCGCGGACGGTCTCTTTCAAACCTTCGATATTGGCTCGATCACCGTAGAACCGGGCACTGAATTTATCCGTTGTTTTCACTGCAAGCGCCTGGAGATCATCGATATAGTAATCGGCTCTGCGAGACGCCAGGCCCACTTCGTTGGCAAACTTAATAAAGCCATCTCTCAAGTTGGGCAAAAACGCGGCAAAGTGATGGGAATCGAAATGATCAATTTCGACACCGTAAGACTTTGCATTCAGATATTGATTCATGGCCTCGATATAAACGTGCTCGGCATTAACTTGCTCGGCATGGTCCGTTAGGTATTTACGGCTATGAAATTCACCATTGCCATCAACTAGACTTGGAATGTCTTCCGGTTTAGAAACCGGCTTTCCCAACGTCAAATTAACGTGCAGCCCGATATTTTCCAGCTTGTGCGTATGGATCAAATCAATCGCATCGGCAGTGCCTAGCTGATTCACCATCAGGGTCGTCGATGTCACGACCCCGTTATTCATCGCTTCGACGATGGCGGCATTGACCCCTTTGGTCAGGCCAAAGTCATCGGCATTAATGATCAGTTTCATGTTTACCCCTGTAAAATCTCGAAGCTTTCAGGTTTAAATTGCGGTAACTGATGGGCGTTTTGGATAAGCGTATCTTTGAGCGCACGCTCAAGCTTCACGCCCGTTCCGACAATCGGGTTGATCGTAAGGGCACGCAGGCCGGTTTCGACATCGCCCTTCATCGCCGATTCAATTGTTAGCCTTTCGAAGGTCTTCATGGTCTGAAGCAAGCGAAGCGTGTCTTCCGGGAACGCCGCAACACTGAGAGGATGTGCTCCCGACGAGCGGATAATCGCGCTCACTTCGACCGCACAATCGTCCGGCAGGCCGCTAATCGCACCGTTGTTGATGGTGTTGACATGCATGATCTCGCCGGTGTTGTTGTGGATAGCATTCATGATTTTGCATGCCGACTCTGAGTAGTACTGGCCGCCACGGAGCTCAAGCTCTTTGGGTTTTTCGTTCAAGTTTTCGTCTTTGTAAACAGCGAATAGCTTTTCTTCGATCGCTTTGACGACATCAGCGCGGTTTACCGCCTGGCTGTTTTTGGCGATTTCCTTTTCGAGGATATCTTCGCTCGCGTAGTAATAGCGCAGGTATGAGCATGGCAGCATATTCATGTTCTTCAGCAGGGCTTCTGACCAGCTGAACTGCGCGATGTTTTGTGGACGCATCTTGTCGTTGCCCGCCAACACCTCGTCGATAACAAACTGCATTTTGTCTTGGTTTTTATGGATAATTTGACGCGCCCACACCAAGTGGTTCAAACCGGCAATCTGGATAAAGAAATCATCGCTGTCGGCGTCCAGCAGCTCCATTGCACCGCGTTCCATATTGACCGGAACATTACACAGGCCGATGGTTTTGGTGGTGCTGTTACGCAAAATAGCCTCGGTCACCATGCCTGATGGATTGGTGAAGTTAAGTAGCCATGCATCCGGGCAAAGCACTTCCATTTCATGAGCAATCTCTAGCGCCACAGGAATAGTGCGGCAGGCATTGGCATAACCAACAATGCCGTTGGTTTCTTGGGCAATCATGCCGTGCTCGGCCGCAATGCGTTCATCGCGGATGCGGCTTTCCAGGCAACCCGCTCTAAACTGCGAGCAGACAAAGTCCGCATCTTTCAATGCATCGGCGCGATTGGCGGTCAGGTGGATCTGCATCTTGCTCCCGACTTTATCAGCCATACGCTTGGTCAGACCGTAGATAATTTCCGCTTTCCACCAGCTTTCTTCGATATCAACCAGCCACAACTCGCCGATTGGCATCGTCTCGACGCGTTTTAGTAGACCTTCGACTAATTCAGGTGTGTAACTTGAGCCCGCGCCGATTACGGCAACTTTCAATAACTTTTGCATGTTTGATTACCATCTAGTGATTACATGCATTAGTTTTTCAGATACAAACTGGGTTAACAAATCATAAAAAGTGCGCTATAAATCAACCCAGTTAATCCATAGCGGTGTTATAACATGCTGAGAGCCAGTGCAAACCACAATAATATTTACTTGTTCCTCGCCACAGCCGAGACCCTGAGTTTTACCGAAGCAGGGAAAAAATTCGGTATAACTCAAGGCGCTGTGAGCTATCGGATAAAACAGCTCGAAGATGAAATCGGCTGTAAGCTGTTCATTCGTCAGGTCCGGCGCATCGCGCTGACCCCAGAAGGCAAACAGCTGTATGCTGCTGTGAGCCAGTCTTACGAAGTCATTGATAATGTGATCTCTGATCTGAAAGATCCGACGCCTTCCGGTGAATTGCGCATCGGCGCCTCCCCGTCGTTCTCATCGCGCGTGCTCATCCCCGCCCTGCCGAGCTTTCTCGAACAATATCCCCAAATGAATATACGCGTGGTCACCTCGAGCGTTTCGCAAACCTTCAACGACGAGTCGATGGATTTGGCGATTGTCTATGCCGACAGGATCAGTGAGTTCCATACCGAGCCGGTGATACGCGAAAGTATCCTGCCCATATGCACACCGGCTTACGCCAAAAAGCACAACTTATCAGCCGGGAACAAGACCTTGTCGGGACTGACCCTGATAGACAACATCAATTCCTCAAACTGGTTGCAGTGGCTAAACGACGGAGAGTATGTCGCCAGCCAAAATAGCCGCTTTCTAGTGGATGATTTCCATAGTGCTTTATCTGCAGCGATGTCAGGTATCGGGTTAGCAATCGGACGCTGGAACTTGGTCAAAGACCTGATTAAATCCGGTGAACTTGTTGCACCTTACCAGGCAGTACTTACCAACAAGCACTATTGGTTAGTTTCGGTTAAAGGGATGGAGCACAGGGCGAGCTACAAGCTCTTTGCGAGCTGGGTAAGAAACGAGGTATTTGGCAAGAACATCCGCTCCCCAGCAGAGAATAAATCGACAATAGGGACATAATAATCATCGAACAGGCAACAAAATTGATGTTTGTTAGCGATCTCGTCTTCATTTTCATCCATACTTACTGCTTTAAAACTCATTACATTTATCAGTATGAATACACTAACTAAAATCTTGGCTTCAACGCTTTTTCTTCTTGTCGCTGTCACGGGGTGCAGTGAAACCGAGACACCGAAAGAAGGCGTAAAATACACCGTTGTCACAACGCCAACAGCAGATATTGCTGACGTTGTTGAAGTCTTTTCTCTCGGTTGTGGCCACTGCCGTAACATGGAGTTAATGCTGCCTGAAATCAAAAAGTTGGCGGAAGTAGATATCGACCAGGTTCACGTCACGTTTAACGAAAGTGCCCAATACGCTGCTTACCTTTACTACACGGCAGCTATCCAGAGCAATGGCAAACCATCAGCTGATTTGAAAGAAGCGTTATTTAGTTTTGTTCAGGAGCAAGCCGCCGGCCTAGATGAGGAAGGTCGCAAGAATAAGCTGGATGAGATCTTCGGCCAGCATGATCTTGTTAGCCCGTTTGCTCTTAACGATGAGCAAAAAGAGCTCGTCTACCAGCAGATGACCCATGCCAACCAACTAGAACAAAATGCACAAATTACCTCTGTGCCTTCTTTCCTAGTTAAAGGGAAATACCTTGTTCAGAATGGTGCACATGACAGCTTGGAAGATTTAGCTAACACCATTCGTTTCCTCTCTGAAAAGCAATAAACCAGTTCGCGTATACGGGCTAGCTATTTCTGCTAGCCCAGCCTTTCTACCAGAACCCACTTTACTAACCAGCCCCTCTTCGGCCTCAAACCATACCTTTACTCCCCCTAACTCTTAATATTCAATTCTGGCACCGTACAGACTTCGCTTTTACTTCTTTACTTCCCGATAATTGCAAATACAAGCCAACAGGTATTATCGCGCTAAATGATGAATATTTGACGCTGTGCGTCAATATCCCCACCAAATAAATAGCAATTAATTGTTTGGCCACTCATATTTATCACCGTAATCAGTAGCAAAAAAACCTAAAGCTCAAGATTTGAAAAAATAAGTTTTTGCCACTGCGAACACGTTAACAGTCTTGTGGCAGGCATGCACTCTAGGGGATGTAACATTTTTAAACACCATAAATTAAAAACATTTAAAAACAGCATCTTAAATCTAAAACTTTCTTTATACCCTCCCCCTTAAGATCATTTCACTATTACTACAGGGAACGAAATAATAAAAAATAAAACAAGCATTTATGAGTGCTTTACACCATTAAAATTAGGAATTATGAAATGAATAAAAAGCTAATTGCCCTAGCAGTGGCAGCTGCGGCAGCATCATCGTCTGCACATGCATTGGAAGTTTATAACGATGGAACCAACACTTTTTCTGTTGGTGGCCGTTTAGCAGCAAGTGCTCGTTTCTCTGATGGTGATTCTGAACTTCGAAACCAATCGTCTCGTATCAACTTCGGCTATACCCATGCCCTAGAAAGCGGCTGGGATATCGGCACTCGCGCTGAATGGGCGTACGATGCACTAGCAAACAGCTCTGAAGGCAGCCACGTTTCAAACCGTTTGGGCTACATCAGAGCGGACAACGAAAAATTCGGTAACTTTACCCTCGGTAAAGCTTGGTCTGTTCATTACGACGTAACCGGAAAAACAGATATTTTCTGGATTTACGGTGGTGACACCGCAGGTAACTATGACGGTATTTCTGGTGACGGTGGCGTACATGGTACTGGCCGTGCGGATGACGTAATTCAATACCGCAACAACTTCTACGGTGTACAGGTTGGCCTTCAGTACCAATTCCAGGATTCGAACCTTTCACGTAACGAGCAAGGCAATATTACCGGTGGTTACGACCGTGACTACGGCTACCAAGCAATGCTAGGTTATGACTTCGATACCGGTATGGGTATCGTCGGCGTGAGCGGTGTTTATGGCGAAACTAAATTTGATGATCGTGCAGACGCAAAAGTCGCTAACGCCGTGATTTCTTATGAAAATGATGCGCTATACCTAGCTGCTAACTACGGCCAATTCCGTAACCACCAAAAAGCCACAGGCAGCGTATTCAGCGACGCTCACTCATCAGTGGGCAACGATACAATCAAAGAAGCAACAGGCCTAGAGCTTGCCGCAACTTATGATATCAACCAATTCCAACTCCTTGCCGGCTACAACCAACTAGAAGATGACAACACATCTGCTAAGCATGCATATGCAACCCTAGGCGTCGCTTATTTCACTGGCCCAGTTATTCTTGCGGCTGAATACCAAATTGACGCAAGCAGCAAAAATGCATTCGGCTCAGATGCAGGCCTAGACGACGAGCTTGCTCTGCTAGTGCGTTACAACTTCTGAGGTACTCACTAATCTGTGTTCATTCTGTCGAATTCATTTGACACTTTGGGGCACCTTCCGGTGCCCCCTTTTAAGGTAATCAGCTACACTGTTACATTAAAGTTGTGGTAGTAACTTAGCCTAAAAATCAACATACTACAGGATCTTTCGCAACAAAAATTCACCACTGCCGAGCCGGTTTGATCTCATTTCAATCACCTCGCTTACAACCATTCAGTCTATTAAAAAGACGACTATTAACGATTAGTTACAAAGACCGATAATCGTCTTGTCAAGACTTGAAGATCTTCCAGGTTAGTGGTTTGATCTGCGCCTTGCTGACTTTCACCCTCCATGCTCAACCGGGTGAGTAAGCTATAAATAGGATTGGATAAGTCCTTTTTAGCAAGCAGCAACACAACATGATAACAGTAAGGTGCATTCATAATGGCGAAATCCCCAACCGCTTCGGAAGTCTCTCAAGCCGTCGATATCGAGTACCAATCCACGTCAATGGAAATTTGGGACAGCAAGTATCGTTTGAAATCAAAGCACGGAGAAGCTATTGATGTCACGCTTGACGACACTTTCAAACGTGTTGCCCGCGCATTGGCAGATCTAGAAAACGATAATGCTAAGGATCATTGGTACAACGAATTTCTTTGGGCACTACGTAACGGGGCTATTCCAGCTGGACGTATAACCTCCAATGCAGGTGCATTCGAACATAAACCTGCCACCTCAACCATTAACTGTACAGTTTCTGGCACCATTGAAGATTCAATGGATAACATCCTGAGCAAAGTCCACGAAGCCGGTCTCACGCTCAAAGCAGGCTGTGGTATCGGCTACGACTTTTCGACCCTGCGCCCGCGCGGTGCTTTTGTTTCGGGTGCTGGCGCTTACACATCTGGCCCACTTTCGTTCATGGATATCTATGACAAGATGTGTTTCACCGTCTCTTCTGCCGGTGGCCGTCGTGGCGCGCAGATGGGCACCATGGATATCCGCCACCCGGATATCATCGAGTTTATTCGTGCCAAGCGCGAAGACGGTCGCCTACGCCAGTTCAACCTGTCGCTGCTTATCAACGAAGATTTCATTGAAGCGGTTAAAAACGATGCGCCTTGGCAGCTGATTTTCCCTATCACAGCCAAAGAAGCGAAACAGGATAAGCTTGATCTCGACAATGACGACAGCATTGTTTGGGCCGACTGGCCAACCAAAGACAACTTGGTTGAAGACGCCGAGGGCTGTGTGGCGTGTAAAATCTACCGCTCGCTTCCAGCCCGCAATCTGTGGAATGTCATCATGACATCGACTTACGATTACGCCGAGCCCGGCTTTATTCTGATCGACAAAGTCAACCAGATGAACAACAACTGGTTCTGTGAAGAGATCCGCGCGACCAACCCTTGTGGTGAGCAGCCACTACCACCTTACGGTGCTTGCTTGCTGGGTTCGGTTAACCTGACCAAGTTTGTTCGTGAACCGTTTACCGACAATGCCCACTTCGACTGGGACGCCTACCGCAAAGTTGTTGCTATCTTTACCCGTATGCTGGACAACGTAGTGGAAATCAACCAGCTGCCGCTTGAAAAGCAGCGCCACGAGATCACCAGCAAGCGCCGTCACGGCATGGGCTTCCTCGGCTTAGGCTCTACTACGACCATGCTTAAGCACAAATACGGCAGTGCTGCTTCTGTGGCCTTTACAGAACAAGTGGCACAAGAAATGGCCATTACTGGCTGGAAAGAAGGCCTGAAACTGGCCAAAGAGAAAGGCGCAGCACCGGTGATGAACGAAGAGTTCGTAATCACAGCAAAAATGCTTCGCCTCCGTCCTGAGATGGCCAAAGACGGCATCAAAGTAGGCGATAAGGTGAAGGGGAAAGTCCTGCACGCCAAGTACAGCCGCTACATGCAGCAAGTCAATGAAATCGAACCTAAGCTGATCGAGGATCTGGCAAAAAACGGCTGCCGTTTCACTCACCACAGCTCCATTGCCCCGACAGGTACCATTTCCCTATCCCTGGCCAATAACGCCAGTAACGGTATTGAACCGAGCTTTGCGCACCACTACACCCGCAATGTTATTGTGCCGGGCAAGAAGACCAAGGAAAGCGTGGACGTTTACAGCTTCGAGTTACTGGCTTATCGCAAGCTGGTTAACGAGAAGGCAATGCCATACAGCAACGACGAAGAGTGCCAGCTTCCCGATTACTTCATCACTGCTGACGACATAACGCCAAGCCAACACGTCGAAGTACAGGCCGCGGCCCAGCGCTGGATTGACTCTTCAATCTCGAAAACAGCCAACGTTCCGACAGATTTCCCGTTCGAGGACTTCAAAGACATCTACATGGATGCCTACGACAAGGGCTTGAAAGGTTGTACCACCTTCCGTTTCAACCCTGAAGTCTTCCAGGGTGTACTGGTGAAAGAGAAAGATCTCGAAAACACCACCTATGTCTTCACCCTTGAAGACGGCTCGACCTTCGAGGCCAAAGGCAACGAAGAAATCGAATATGACGGTGAAACCCACACTGCAGCAAACCTTTATGATGCCTTGAAAGAAGGCTACTACGGTAAATTTTAAGGTACAGGTTAGAAAGACATGACGAAAAAAATCGACGGTAAGATTGTTGCCTTCAAAGTAAAGAGCCAAGAGCAAGAAGCGCCACAGGCAGCACCTGCAGCAGCCCCTGAGTTCGAAGTGCAGCACATGCATGAAGATATGCAGCGCCCGGAAAAGCTATTAGGTACGACCTACAAGCTGAAAACGCCGGAGCATATCTCTGAGCACTCACTGTTTATTACCATTAATGATGTCGTACTCAACGAAGGTACCGAGCACGAAGTACGCCGTCCGTTCGAAGTGTTCATCAACTCTAAGAGCCTGGAGCACTTTCAGTGGATTGTGGCCCTAACCCGCATTATGTCTGCGGTTTTCCGCAAGGGTGGCGACTGCACATTTTTGGTTGAAGAGCTTCGTTCTGTGTTTGATCCGCGCGGTGGCTACTGGAATAAAGGCAAATATGTGCCATCTTTGATCGCCGAAATCGGCAATGTGATTGAGCAGCACCTCACTGAAATTGGCATGCTGGGTAAGCCAGAAGTCGATGAGCACCAGCAGGCCTTCCTTGAAGCCAAGAAAGCCGAGCTTGAAGGTAAAAAGGAAGAAGCAGAAGAGGAGTCTGGAAGCTTCCCACCAAGCGCGACACTTTGCTACAAGTGCCACAACAAATCCGTTATCGTCAAAGACGGTTGTCAGACTTGCCTGAACTGTGGTGACTCCAAGTGCGGTTAACCCCTCGCTAACTGCCAATATAAAGCTGCCCACGGGCAGCTTTTTTTATATCCACACCATGGAACCGCTCTAAAGTAAATATTCTATTTCTTGTCAAAATAAAGGCTAAGGTGAATTTATTATTCAGCCTACTTATATATCACCAAAAGAAAATGAATGTTTGACACCGACAGATTCAATATTGGAAATATCAAACATCCCATAACCGCATAAATTGCATCAGATGTATACACCAGAAGAATAAAACAAGAGTTCAATTATTAAGCCAACTCTCATTAATTAGTCTTTTAAAAATTAGCAATACATTGATAGCAATGGATTTTTGGTAGCAGATCACAAACAAAAACATCTATTCAAATTTACCACCCTTATAAGTAATTAAACACTTTCAATACACAAGAAAACATATAAAAATATTTATCAATTTCTTATATAAGCCATCATATTTAGTGACCAATAAAAAGATAAACATAACTAATATTTCCAAGTAACCTTCTACCTTCACCATAAGTCAGAGGTTACTTGGGCATATTACCCATTCAATGCAAAAGGAACTTCAATGAAAAAACTTCCCCTCGTAGGCATTATTGCCACCCTATTATCCCCCCATGCTTTCGCGAGTAGCTATGACTGTACCAGTCTGGAAATATGGAATAGTACTACGCAATATAATGGTGGCGACAATGTTCAGCACCTAGACCACGCCTATAAAGCAAATTGGTGGTCGCAAGGTAGCGCACCCGATAAGTTCTCAGGTCAATATCAAGAATGGAGTTTACTCGGGCAATGTGAAACCGGTGAGCCTCAGCCACCGACGATCTCTATCACATCACCTCAAAACGGCGGCCAATTTGTTCTCGATAAACCCATTTTATTGGCAGCCGAAGTAAGTAGCCAAAACTCGGAAATTAAAGACGTCGAGTTTTTGGTCAATGGTGAGTCTGTAGCCGTTATTACACAAGCGCCGTTTTCGACCGAATGGACACCTAGCCAACTCGGACAATCTGTGGTCACGGTACGTGCAACCAACGTGGATAATATGACAGAGTCCAGCCAGGCTTCTGTGACTATCGTCGACAGTGACATCTCACTGCCGCCAGATGTTACTCTGATTTCACCTGGATCGGACAGTGTTTTTGAAGAAGGTGATACTGTCACTTTCTCTGCCGATGCCTCTAGCGAACACGGCACTATAGAGCGGGTTGAGTTCTACCTCAACGATGCGGTGCTCGGCAGTGACAGTAGCGCGCCTTATGAATACCGCTGGACATCATCGGCAGGTAGCCATGCCATCTATGCACAGGCCATTGACAGCAATCAACAGAGCAGCAAAACACAGTCAACCCACTTTACGATCAATGGCAAGCAGCCTGGCGGCAGCTGTAAGGAATTACCGGCCTATGCTGAGGGCCAAAGTTATACCCAAGGCCAACTTGTGACTAACGTTGATAACCAATATAGCTGTCAGATCCCAGGCTGGTGTGGTGGCGCAGCTTGGGCTTATGAGCCGGGTGTAGGCTTGCATTGGCAAGATGCATGGCAGCATGAAGGTGATTGTGGTGCGGCTCCAGAGCTCGGCTTTACCTCCCCTGCCGCGGGTGAAACCCTGTTAGCCGGAATACCTACCGATCTCATTGTCAACGCAACGGCCGGTGCCTTTGATATTGCCAAGGTGCAGTTCTTTGCTGATAACCAGCTAATCGGCAATGGCGTTGTCGACGGCACGAAATACCAGCTAGAGTGGATCCCGGTCAATACTGGCAGTATCACCCTTAAAGCCGTGGCGACAGATACCGATAATGGCGAGGGCGAAACCACCCAGCAAGTAACCGTTACGGATCAAGCCTTGGCTATCGATCTTACCAAGCCGACAGCAGGATCTCGCTTTAGTATTGGATCTCCAGTGGAAATGACCGCAGATGCTAAGTCATTCCAGTCGGAGATTGAACGCGTGGATTTTCTGGTCAACGGTAAAGTGGTTGCCACTGCCCACCAGGCACCTTACCAAGCAACATGGCGCTCTGAAGCGGCCGGTGACTATCAAATCCAAGCCAAAGCCATTGCTGGCAATGGTGATGAAGAACTATCAAGTGCCGTAACGATCAGCGTGACGTTATCGACCGAGAATAAACACAAACTTGTCGGCTACTGGCATAACTTCGTCAACGGCTCTGTGTGCCCGATGAACCTGAGTGACATCCCTACCGAGTGGGATGTTATTGACATCGCCTTTGCAGATACTAACCGTGCCTCACCCGGGACCAACTACTTCAACCTGTTCTCCGGCGATGGTGGATGCCCGGCGATTGATGCCAATCGCTTCAAGCAAGATATTCAGGCATTACAAGCGGAAGGGCGTAAAGTAGTCCTATCCCTAGGAGGTGCCGAAGGAACTATCATCCTGAATGATGATGCTTCTGAGCAAGCCTTCGTCGATAGTCTGACCGCTATCGTCCAGGAATGGGGCTTCGATGGCTTGGATGTTGACTACGAGAGTGGCTCTGGGCTGGTCAACGGGTCTGAAATTCAGAAACGCCTGCCACGCGCCCTACGCAGCATCCAGGATAAACTGGGCCGTGATTTGTACCTCACCATGGCACCAGAGCACCCTTATGTGCAAGGTGGTTACGTCAGTATTGCCGATGGCAGTGTGTGGGGAGCATATCTTCCGGTCATCGACGCAACCCGTGATATGCTCGACTTACTTCATGTCCAGCTCTACAACAACGGCGGGCTTGAGCACCCTTATGGCGGCACTGCGCCTGCTGGCTCTGTCGACATGATGGTCGCAGCCCAGAAAATGCTTGTCGAAGGCTTCCAGACGGCCTATGGCAACGGTCCGAACTTCGAACCTCTCCGAGACGATCAGGTCTCGATTGGTTTGCCTTCCGGTGCCAAAGCCGCCGGCAGTGGCCAGGCAACGATCGCCGACACCAACAAAGCACTGGATTGCCTAGTCTTGGGAACTCAGTGTGACACGGTTGTACCAGCTAAACGTTACGACAACTTTGGTGGCGTGATGTTCTGGTCTATCAACTGGGATGAATACTACAACCGTGCCTACTCACAAGGTGTTGGTGCCAAGTTGAGCGAGCTGAATCAGCGCTAATAATCAACTAGAACTACCCCGCGACAAAACGTCTCTTAGTATTGAAGCCAGTCGAAAGCTACCTTGTGGTAGCTTTCTTTTTCTCGAGTATTTCACCAATGATAATTGGATACGGCATATCGTTGAGTTACCAAGGCGTTACTGTTCGCTGTCGACATCAAGTGGTCCGCTATCAAATTTCGATTAATCATTTGCCAACGACGTCACTTTTTTCAGTTGTATTCACATCGCAAAAGCTATCATCAACCCAAACAAAATCCCTTCGATGAGATCACATCAGTATCAATCAGTTTCATGGCATGCTATAAAAAGCACGATCGTTCTTATTTTATACCCAAGCCGTATAGCCAGTTAAGGAATTACTATGGTGCAAGCAGAACTACAACAAAGCACGGAAGCAACTAACCAGCCATTGCTCAATAACCCATTTACACTCGCCAAAGGGACTACCATAAAAAACCGCTTGTTCAAGTCCGCCATGAGTGAGCAGCTTGGTGACGCACAACACAACCCCAAGCAAGGTTTGGTCACGCTTTATCGACGTTGGGCAGAGGGTGGTATCGGTTTGGCAATGACTGGGAACATCATGATTGACCGTAATGCATTGGGTGAGCCAAAAAATGTCGTGCTTGACGATAAGAGTGATCTCACCGTTTTCAGAGAGTGGGCAGAGGCCGGAAAGCAGAACGGCTCTCATATTTGGCCACAACTTAATCATCCTGGTAAGCAAATTCCTAATTTTCTTACCAAAGAGCCAGTCGCACCGTCAGCAATACCTTTGTCTAGAGGGTTAGAGAAAGGCTTCAACACACCAAAAGCGCTGACTGAAGAAGAAATACTCACTATCATCGCTAAATTTGCCACCAGCGCAAAACTAGCAAAAGAAACAGGCTTTACCGGGGTACAAATTCACGGCGCTCATGGTTATTTGGTTAGCCAGTTCCTCTCGCCAAGACACAATCAACGTGATGATCGCTGGGGCGGAAACCTTGAAAACCGGATGCGCTTTGTGTTGTCGGTATATCATGCCATTCGAGAGCAAGTTGGAGATCAATTCCCCATTGGTATCAAGCTTAACAGTGCCGACTTTATGAAAGGCGGTTTTACAGAAGAAGATTCGATGCAGGTAGTCCAAACCTTAGCAGAAGCAGGGATAGATTTAATTGAGATATCTGGTGGCACCTATGAGAGTCCTTCAATGATGAGCGGCAAAAAGGCTAAGGAGAGCACCATCCAACGTGAAGCCTATTTCCTTGATTATATGGAGAAAGTACGCAAGTTAGTGGATGTCCCACTCGTTGTAACCGGTGGATTCCGTAGCGCGCCGGCAATGAATGAGGCACTCGAGAGCGGTGCAACTGACTTTATTGGTTTAGCACGAACCACTGCTATCGATGCCGAGTTCCCCAATAAGCTGATTGCTAATGCCCAATACAGCATGCCATTGGCTACCCCCACAACGGGCAGCAAAGCAATGGACCGTTTAGGGATGTTGAGTATTACTTGGTATGAGCAGCAGATGTGGCGTATGGCTAAAGGTCTCGACCCCAAACCAAAATTAAATGCATGGGGAGTGGTATTTAAAACCTTGGCAAGTGCGGGAATATACGCCTTCAGAAAACGTCGTGCTTAACGCAAAACAGAATAAGCATCTAGCTCGTTTTGTGCCTGCGTAACATCAACATATAGCCAATACTGGCACACAAGACAATTGTTGCCGGTAATAATAATGCAACCATACCCACAATATTGAGCATCTTGGCACCTACAAATGCGCCGGCACTAAAAGCGAGCAGAATGCTTCCCTGCATGACGAGCTGCGGTAAATTCAAGGCTCGCCGACTAATCATATGCCCCAAAGCTGCCCCCAAATCAGAAACGATTCCGGTTAGGTGGGTAGTACGGATAACCGACCCACTGTAGGTTGCAATCATTGCATTCTGGAGACCACACGCAAATGACGCAAGCAATTCACCAGTCATTTTATGATGGTAAAAATAATACGTAGCAGCAAACAGTACCACGGCTTCGATAAACAAAGCAGTGCCATAACTACGCCCGAGCCTGAGCGCTTCGTTATGAATAATCATCCCGGATGTAACGGCACCTAAAAAGAAACAACCGACAATACTCAAGAGATAGTAGGATGCGTGGTGGCTCTCAACAGTGAGTGCGCTCATTGCTTGTGTGATTGTACCGGTAACATGCGAAACAGCATTATTGGTAAACGTCAGCAAAGCCATAGCGTTAATTGCACCAGCACTGAATGCTAGCATAATCGCACCTAGCAATATCCAAGAAGGAATACGAGTGACCATAAGTTAAGCCAAGCAAAGTAGAAAAGCGAAAGCCCCGAATTCTAGCACGAAACAAGCGTTATAGCTCGGTGTACACGATTTTAAACACCTTGATTTAGCTACTTCTCCTTTGCTATAACCGCCTTCCCTAACTGTTTTGGCAAAAAGCAGACAGCAGCTATTGAACATCAGGAATTTATGACCTCCGAGCAGCCTCCGAAAAAATACATCAATAACAGAAAGCACTCTCCCTCACAGCAAGCTGGCCCCAAGCCCGCCCAAAAGGTTGAAGATGTCTATGAGTATGCCATTTGGTGGCTCAACCAACGTGGCTATTCCGTCATGAAGCTGCGAGAAAAGCTGACGAGAAAAACGACCAATACCGAATGGGTCAACCAGGTCATCAACCGCTTGCTAGAGCTCGGCTACCTTTCGGATAGACGCTACGCTGAAACCTACGTCAATTCGCGCTGTCGCTCCTACGGCCCTGCTGTACTGGCGCAAAAACTCAAGCTTCAAGGTGTGAGCCAGGCCGATATCGACAATGCCCTGAAGACCATCGATGAGTCTGAGCAAGAGGTATTGATCACCCGCACCATCAACAAGTATGCCGGTAAAAAAAGCGCCAATGATATTGGTCTTCGCCTGCGGCAAGAGGGCATTAGCCAAGCAAAAATACAGACCATCATGGCACAATCGCTCGACTTGGAGCACGAATTGCAACTTGCCGAGCGGTTGATCACCAAGCACAGTAAAAAAATGGGCCGCACCGGCCTTATTCAAAAGTTACGCAGCGAAGGGATCAGCCAAGAAGCTATTGACCAAGTGCTAGCCAATGAAGATTGTGAGCAACAGCAGAGTGAAGATCAGCACAAAGCGCTGGCAATGCTCAACAAGAAATACAAGGCCCCTATCACGGACTTTGCCGAGAAGAAAAAAGCGACCGCTTTCTTGGTCCGCAAGGGCTTTAGTTTTGCTGACGCCAACTACGCCCTTGACCATCATTTGGATGATATCTAACAGCAGATTAAAAACTATAAAGGCTCCGGTGTGGGAGCCAATATTATCCAAATGACTCAATCTTTCTCTACGCCACGATATATTGTCCCAGTGCAATAAAAAATGGCACGCCGAGTAATACATTGAATGGGAAAGTAATCCCCAATGACGCAGTGATCGACATACCGGCATTGGCTTCTGGCAAGCTTTGTTTCATGGCTGCAGGCACTGCAATATATGAGGCGCTGGCACCGAGAATAGCCATCAGCGAAATCCCCCCCGCACTGAACCCGAGCAAGACGCCAAGGCCTGTTCCGCAGATACCGCCAACCATCGGCATTAACATACCAAAACTCACCAAGAACAAGCTGTTCTTTTTCAGGGCCGCCAGCTGTTCACCCGCCACTAATCCCATTTTCAATAAGAACAGGGCCAATACACCGGAAAACAGATCAATGAAAAACGGTGATAGCTTTTCAACACTTTGGCCACCAAAATAGCCAATCAGTAAACTTCCGACCATCAGTAAAATACTCTGATTGGCCACCAGCTCTTTTTTGATAAAGTCAGCATTGATAAGCTTCAAACTGCCCTTAGCCAATACCAAACCAACCAGAATCGCAGGCATTTCGAGCAATACAACAAACAGCGGGAAATAGGCCTCATAGCTAATGTTGTTGGCCTCGAGCAAAGCAACGGCCACCGCATAGGTCGCTACACTGACCGAGCCATAATGGGCGGCAACGGCTCCGGCATTGATTCTATCCAGTTGGCCAAAATACCTGAGCAGCGGGTAAGCAATAAGCGGCAGCAACAAGCCAAATGCAACCACGGCCAAAGACAGGGTAATAAGATCGGAGTCGATATGTTGCTGGAGCGCCAAGCCCCCCTTAAGGCCAATCGCAATCATCAAGAACAGGCTCAGGGTTTTATATACGTTTTCAGGAAATGAAACCTTTGCGCCAAGCAGCTGACATACGATTCCCAGAATAAAAAAAGCGACGACGGCGTCCATGGTTCACTGTTCTCCTGCAATCTTAATGGCATGAACCGGATTCGCCTTGCGCAACGGTATTGATTTCGTGGCGTCTTTTGCCTTTTCGGCATTCGCACTCGCAACATTAACCAATATCAAGCCGACCAAGCTCACGGCTAAGACGGCAAAACCTAGCGAGCCATGGCCGATCTCCACGCTCAAGCCGTAAAACAAAACCAGCATCAGGCTGGTTGATGCTGGCAAAAATAAGCTTCTTACATTCATAGTGACCTCCATCAAACTGATGAAAATCTTACCGCCGTCATTCCATAGATAAAAATAGATAATGGCTATATCATGATTAGATAAAAGTCTATACAAAGGAGCAAACGATGGCATCTCGGTTGCACGCCCATATCGGCACATTCCGCCAGCTGGAAATATTGCTGGCTGTTCATGAACAAGGAAGTATTAAATCGGCATCCGAAACCTTGTTTTTAACTCAGCCGACTGTCTCCATGCAGTTGAAAAAACTAACAGAAGCTATCGGTTTACCGCTCTATCAACAAGTCGGCAGAAAACTGAAGTTCACCGATGCCGGTCTCGCCACGATCGCAACGGCCAAGAAAATCCTGCAAAACTGCGAAGAGCTAGACATGCAGCTATCAAGCCTCAGAGGATTAAAATCAGGCACCCTTCGGCTGGCCTGTGTCACGACCGCAAAATACTTCATCCCGCATCTACTCGGGCCGTTCTGCGAGCACTACCCGGGTATCGATATCCAATTTACGATCGCCAACAGGCAACAGATAATTGAGCGCCTGGAGCAAGGGATGGACGATTTTTATGTATTCAGCCATCTGCCAGAAGGGCTCGATCTCGACGTGATTGAGTTTATGTCCAATGATCTGGTTGCGATAGCCGAAGCCAACCACCCTCTTGCCAACAGGAACAGCGTGTCATTGGAAGAGTTCTGCCAGCAAGACTTTCTCATCCGAGAACAAGGCTCGGGCACCCGTTATGCCATTGAAGACTTTTTCAAACAGCAGCAACATACGCCAAATATTAAGATGACCATCGCCAGCAATGAAGCCATTATTCACTCTGTCTTGTCACGGCTTGGTGTTGCGATCCTATCGGCCCATACACTCGCCTTTGGTGAAATTTACGGCGTGAAAAAGGTAAATGTGGAAGGTTTGCCCATTCAGTCAAAGTGGTCATTTTCCTGGACCAAAGCGGAGAGCCTCTCTCCCATTGCCCAGGTTTTCCTCAGCTACGTTGAAACCGAAGGCAGGGAAATGATGAGAAAGGCGGTGCAGTTTTAAGCTGCTATTCCCTATTATCATTCCCAGCAGCAATGAAAAAATGGTTCTAATATTATTCATTTAGTATTGGTAAAAGTCACAGAGAGTGTTCAATGCTGCATCAATTTGTTCTGCTTGTTATGGCTCCCATTTTTTGGGCTCAAGGAAAGTATGTCCGCAAGTCTATTCCGTGCCTTAGAGAGGCCGAAGGCCCTCGCCAAGGACATTCGGCCCAAGCAGAACGAAACCGAGGACGTACTGTTCAAAACAAACAAAAACTCAGGATCCTTCTGATCGGCGATTCAGCCGCGGCAGGCGTCGGTGCCAAACACCAGTCCCAGGCACTCTCTGGCCAGCTTATTGCGGCCCTGCGCCCCTTTTTCCAAGTTGAATGGCAACTTATTGCCAAAACAGGCTATACGACTAAACAAGTCATCCAGTCAGCCCGATTACATCCCAAGCAGATGTATGATGTTGTTGTTGTCTCGGCAGGCGTAAATGATGTCACCAAACCGACCAGCGCGGCACAATGGCTCAAACAGCAACAGATGCTCACCCATACCTTGCGGCATCAATTTTCCTGCCCACACATTATTCTGACCCAAATTCCACCTATGGGGCGATTCCCCGCACTGCCCCATCCACTCCGGTGGTATTTGGGAAGTAAAGCGAAAAGCTTTAATAAACAACTACACCACTGGGTATCGACACAGCCCGATTGCGAGATCGTCAACCTAGAAGGAGAGCTGGAGCCCAGTCATATGGCTAGTGACGGCTTCCATCCCGGCCCCGTCATTTATCAATACTGGGGACAAGCAGTCGCAAAGCTCATCGAGGCTAGATGGTCTTCACGCTGATAAATATCATCACTCGTGGTTATTAATATTATTATTTCTAGTGGTTTCTGTTATTTGTTGTGAAAGTTAGCAAGACCAACGTCATAATCAGCACTTTCCCAGCCATTTAAAAATTCTCGCCTTACAATTTCAAAATGTTATTCATTTAATCAGTATTACTCATAAATTATCAACATTTTAATCTCTTTGGAGACCACGTATTCAGACGCCAGTCTTCCAGCATTCATCTTTACTCATCATTTCAAATAAAGTTTACAATATTAATTGAAAGCAAAGCCTTACACGTTCCAAAAAGGTAAAGACAAAAGATATTAATCGGTTAAAACAGCTTTGCACAAATGTCTCCATAGGGAAAAAACGCATGGCTTGTGTTGCCATTTGGTTAAACGGCAAATTATTTCACCTCATATGTTTGGCGTTGTTGGCGTTATTGTTACCAGTTGGTTTAAGTGCGAAAAAAGTAAATATGTAATAACTTTTGATTCTCAACAAAGTCGATTCACCTCACATTTTATATTTTAGCCATCATTAATATCTCCACCCGAAAAATAACTAACCAGGTAGACACCTATGAGTAATCGCTCGCCTATAAAAATAGTTGCAATATCAACTATTATCGCAATGGCCGTCATATTCATTGCGCAAGTTGTTATTGGGACAAAAAACATTTCGTTCGGGGAAATAAATATTGCCATCCTGCCAATGCTGTTTGCAGTAACGATCGGGATGATCATTTCTTTAAATCCAGTACGTAATAAGATCAGTGCATGGGGTAAGATTTTCACTAAACAAGAAGAGTCTTTCTCCTCGAAAATGGTCGGTTTCTGCTTGCTTGTACTGGGTACTCAGTACGCAGGTATGATCATTCCCAACATCGACATTATTCTTGATGCCGGTATCCCGCTGATCTTCCAGGAACTCGGTAACCTATTGCCAATTCTGGTCGCGATTCCGCTAGCCGTTAAGTTTGGTATGGGTCGAGAGTCAATCGGTGCCTGTTCCTCTATCAGCCGTGAGCCTTCCATCGCCGTTATCCAGGGCAAATACGGTACCGGAACCAAAGAGTACATCGGTGTTTTGGCGATTTACCTGTGTGGTTCGGTGATCGGTACCCTTTGGTTCAGTGTACTAGGAAGTGTTGGTCCGCTAACAGGCATTCACCCACTGGCACTGGCTGCCGGTACCGGTGTAGGTAGTGGCTCGATGCTAAGTGCTGCCTCTGGTGCCTTGGTCAGCAACCTAACCCCGGAAATGGCCCAGCAAGCTCTGAGTATTGCTGCCGCTTCTAACCTGCTTTCATCTGTTCTAGGTGCACTATCGCTGACGTTCATCGGTATTCCACTCGCAGAATTCGTCTACAAAATTTGCCAGAAAAAAGAGGTGCGCAATGCAGTCGGTGCTTAATGATATGAAGTTTGTGTTCTTGGCACTGTTGCTTGCCATGTTCACACAAACCCTGACTACGGGTATCAGCTTCTTTAACATGTGGGACAGCTTCATCGCGATGTCGATTGTGGTGTTCCTATCACTGGTGGCCAAAAGCTACATCAAGTCACCACTGCCGACATTTGCCTACGCGACTATTATCGGTATTTTGATTTGTTTGCCTGAAACGGCCGTGAGAACCTTTTTCCTCGATTCAATCGGTAAAGTACAGTTCCTGTCTTGTACTGTACCGTTGCTAGCCTTTGCAGGTTTGTCTGTCGGCGGCAAGATGGAAGAGCTGAAAAAACTGTCTTGGAAAGTGATTGTGCTGTTCCTGGTGGTATCAACCAGCTGTTTCCTAGGCGCATCTTTGATTGCACAACTTGGCTTCTCGATGAAAGGGATTATCTAATGCTGTCTCGCTTTAATATTGACAATAAACTGCTTGAGCTCACCGCTTTCAGTATCACGGCTCGCCAAGATTTGCATCAGATCCCTGAACTGTCTGGCGAAGAGTACAAGACGTCGGCCTACTGCCAGAAAATCATGAATGAGTGCGGCTACGCCATCACGACTTACGACGGCTATACCGGTTTTATTGCTGATCTGATTGTTGACGAATCTTTCAAGATGGTCGCTTTCCGTGCTGATATGGATGCACTGGAAATGGATGATCTCACCAACGACGAGTTTACCTCGCAGCATGCAGGCAGAGCCCATAACTGTGGCCATGATGTCCATATGGCAACGGCACTGACGGCGGCAAAATACCTGTCATCGTACAAAGATGAGCTAAAGCACAACGTCCGATTCATCTTCCAAATGGCTGAAGAGGACATGCGCGTCGACGGCGCGAACAAGATGGTTGAGCTTGGCTGTATGAGTGGCGTAAGTGAAGTCTATGCCCTCCATAATGACGCGGCACAGGAGTGTGGCTTTGTCAGCATCAACAACGGCATCATGTCTTCTTACGGTAGCGCGTGGACTTTGGACATCGAGGGCAAATCAGCCCACGGCTCAACCCCGCACAAAGGGCTTGATGCGATCCGTGAAGGCGCCCGTATTGTCGAAGACATGGACTACATTGTCGCCAAGCAGACCAACCCGTTTTCACCGGCGGTCTTTGTCTGCGGCATGTTCAATGGTGGTACGGTACCCAACGCGGTAGCGGCCAATGTTCAAGCCCGTGGTACTATCCGCTCGATGGACAGCGAAACCGACCAAGTGCTGCGCAACAGTTTCGAGTCGATAGTGGCACAAAGCAAGCTGCGTGGGTTCAATACCACTATGACTTACTGTGGCTACCCTGCCATTATCAACCACCCAGAGGCTTACCAGCGCGTGGTTGAAGCTGCGGGCTCTGCCGTGCCGTCAGAAATGATGAACATCAACGGCTCGCCAATGACCGGTAGCGAAGACTTCAGCTACATGGTCAATGCGACGGAAGAGAAGCGCGGTGCATTCTTCTTCTTGGGTTCGGGCAACAAAGGACAAGGGATCTGTAACTACCTTCACTCCAACCCGTACTATGTTGATGAGCATGCCCCGCTGGTTGGCGCGCAGATTTTTATCAACATCGCTACCAGCTAGTTGAACAAAGCCTCATATAAACAAGGCCTAGCAAATATGCTAGGCCTTATTCGTATTTATCTACATCGCCTCAGCTCTGCCCTTGCATTTATCACAAAGGCCAATGGTCGAAATAGATATGGCTCGCCTGATGGTCTACTTTAGCGCGGTTATCAGCCAACAGCATTTTGGCCACAGTAAACGAGAACTCAAAACTCACCCCAAGCCCCCTGCCTGTGATGAAGTTATCGGCAACCACGACTTTCTCGAGCTGAAACTCACCATCGCTAAACTTGTCAGCCAATTTATCGCCGGTGGTATAGTGCCGCCCCTGCAATAAGTGGTGTGCAGCCAGTACCTTGGCGCCTGACGAGCACAACGCACATATCCACTTCCCCTGTGCAATATGGCGTTTTAAAAACTCGATAACCGCTGGATTGGCCGACAAATTATCAGTCCCCTGCGGACCGCCTGGCATCATCACAGCATCGTAAGTGTTGGCTGCACAGTTTTTCAGCGTGTCATCGGCACTGATGCGCGTACCAAAATAGGTGTTCAGTACTGTACTCTCCATGCAGGAAAGTACGTCAACCTTGATATCAAGCCGACGCATAATATCGATAAATACGACAGCTTCTGCATCTTCGAAGCCATCAGCCAATAGAACGGCAACATGTTTTTCGCTCATTACTTTTTCCTTAAAGCCTAAACATTCATTAACTCGGTAAGGTATCCGGTATAATCTCTCGGAATGATTGCGCCCTTGTGCTGAATAACCCTTGCCGCCAGCTTATTGCCCCAATGGCAACACTCGTGCATCTCCATCCCCATACTCCATGCAGCCAGAAATGCCGCATTAAATGCATCTCCGCCAGCCGTCGTATCCATGACCCGATCCACCTTGTTTCCTCTCGCCATGCCATTTAGCCCATACTGAGACCACATTGCCCCTTCCTGGCCGAGCTTGACCACAACCTGCTTGACCCCCATCGAGTGCATGCGTTTGGCAATGATCGGCGGCGGAGAGTCGTGCATCCCAAGCAGCCGGTCCTCGTCATCAGCGGTAACCAGGGCAATATCCGCTAATTGATAGAGTTTGCCGATCCACTCACAAGCCAGAGATGATGATGGCCATAGCGCTGGACGATAATTTGAATCTACCGCTATCTTCACCCCCTCCTCTTGGAGGGTCTCCAGCGCCCGAAGCAGCAGGTACTTGTCCGGATCAGGCAAAATGGCCAGAGTGATACCGGTGAGATAGACCAAGTCAAACGCTTTCAAATCGTCAACAACCGAGCCAAATAGCTCGTGCCGGCAAAGGCAGCGCGCAGCAGAATCATTGCGCCAATAGTGAAAGCTCTTTTCACCGCACGGGGTATTCTCAATGGTATATAAACCCGGTAACTTCCCATCGAGCGTCAGGACAAACTGCGTATCAATTCCTTCCTGCAACCAAGATTGGCGCATGTAACGGCTGTAATTGTCATTACCCAATGCCGTCACATATGCGGGATTCATACCCGGCACCAGACGGGACAAATACAGCGCCGTATTGAGCGTATCCCCACCAAAGTACTGTGCTTGCTGACCGAATGGCTGACCACTCAGCTCAATCATGCACTCGCCGATCACGGCTACTTTTTTCTTTTTGAACGTCAGAGACGAGGCCATTGCTTGTTATCCATCACATATGCAGTTAACAGAAAATAAAAATGGCTACACCGGGAAATGAGAGAGCACTATTCGGTGTAGCCAAAAAAAGACTGGGAGTATCTTAACGCTTGCTTGTAAGGGGGTTATAGCTTGCCAGCACTCCCGCACACTGCAATCTTGTCCATGACCACCTTCTTCATCGCTTCCTTACCCGGCACGATATAGTGGCGCGGATCATTGGCATTAGGATTGTCGATAAAGTACTGCTTCACGGCATCGGAGAAAGCAATTTTCAATTCGGTAGCCACATTGACTTTGGTGATACCCAACTCGATACACCGGCGGACATCGGCATCAGGCACCCCAGAAGCACCGTGCAGTACCAGCGGGACATCCGTTTTACTGCGAATAATACCAAGGCGGTCAAAGTCCAGGCATGGCTCTTCTTTGTACATGCCATGGGCCGTGCCGATCGCGATAGCCAAGGAATCGATACCTGTCTTGCTGACAAATTCCAATGCGGCATCCGGATCGGTAAATAGCGCATCCTTCGCATCAACAATCAGATCGTCTTCCTGTCCACCCAAACGACCTAGCTCAGCTTCTACCGAGCAGTCCCAGCGGTGGCAGAATTCCACCACTTGCTTCACCAGTTCGATATTCTTGTCAAAGCTTAAGTGCGATCCATCGATCATCGCCGACTTAATCCCGGCCTCCACCTTATTGCGGATATCGCCAAAAGATTCATGGTGATCCAGATGAAGTGCAATCGGCATTTGGTATCGCTTCGCCGCTTCTTGGCAAATCCCTACCAAATAGTCAGTACCCGCATAGGAAAATGTCCCGGGAGTACCTGCCAGAATAACCGGCGATTGCATTTCTGCCGCTGTTTCAACCACAACCTGGACAGTCTCTAGGTTGTGAATATTAAAAGCAGGAACGGCATAACCGCCCAGCTGTGCCTTATGGAGCATTTCGCGTGACGAAACCAGAAACATATAAAACCTCAAAAACCTTCGTTATCTTTCGCTTTGATAATATTCGAAAACAAAAGCAAAATAAAAGATCTAGATCACATAAATACTTTCAAACCGAAAGAAATTAAAACTAAAAGAAATGCGACATTTTCGAGCTGTAGCAAGTGATCCCCTTGCGCAGCAGGTTATTCTTGGGTCTCTCCGCACGTCCGGTCAGTATTTCCTGGATTTTTCTTGCCAGTTTTTGCCGCTCCAGACGACGAGAAAGCGGATCTTGCTGCTCACAATACTCTGACTGAAAAATCACCACGACCTCTTTCGTTTTGAAAGTGCCAATCACCTTGGCTTCAATCGCAGGGATCTCAAATGAAAAGTCTCCCCGTTCAATCTCAAGCGGGTGCTCTTCTGCTTGCCAGAGATTAAGCCGATCCCCACAGTACAGGGCGATGTTTAACGCCCGCAATGACCAGAAGCTGCTTGCTGGACCACTGTAGTTATCCACCAGCCGTGCGTCATCGCCAAACAGGCCTTGCGTTGGCGCACCGTATTGCAAAGCACCGTGAGAGATAAAGTACTCAAGGCTGGTACGGAAGGCCCGTTTGGCCTCCCCGAGATGCAACCCGCCGCGGTAGGAATGACGGCGATTTAGATCGACCGCAGCCAGAAGCGGGGCTGATGCGGCTAGTCGGTAACACGCACTCCGGCCAAACAGAGGCAAGCCAACAGGGGTAAAGAACGCGCGGTAATTTTTGGAAAAAGCCTGCAAGCTGGCACGAATGAATTCCGGGTCAAAACTAGGATCAATTTGATCAAACCAATAGAGTGAATAATAAAATCCCCAGGCATTGTAATAGTCGTAGTTGCCTTTCGCGCCGTCCCGAAACCAGCCATCTCCGACATAGAACTCTTTTATCCTGTGGTAGCGGGTGTGATCAAAGTGATCCTCGCCGGTGAGTGAGTTGATCACCAGTTGCACGGTCAGCGGAAAAAGATGCCAATTATTGTCAACGGTCTGGCAATGGTTGACCTGCTTGAACCAGGCGACAATTTGCTTTTGCTGGCCATAGGTCAAGGTCGTCCACACCGTCTCCCGGCTCAACCACAGCGCCAGGGCCAGATCGGCGCTTTCACAGATGCGCTGATCATAATCATGCAACTCCCCCCAATAGCCCGGGTGGGCGGGATCGGTGCCGGCCAAAAACGCTTTCTTCAACCATAAGGCGATATCCAGCGGCTGCCCGTTCAGGCCGTTAAGCATGGTACTCGTGCCTTTTTGTCGGGATAACCAGGCTGCCAAGGTCGGGATAACCCGGCTGCATCCCTCCATCGCATCGGTACGAGCATTCTGCTGGCTCGGCCTTCCCGGGTAATACGCATGGGTATAATCCCACACGGCGTAATGTTCAAAGGCCTCGGCGACATAGCGAACCAAATCGTCACACTGCTGGCGCAGTTGGCCAACCGTTGAAAATTGCTGACGAATATAGTCATCATGCTGAGAGTAGGCTGCCTTGCGGTAGCGCAGCCGGGTCAAGTTCTCTTTGAACAACCTGAGATAAATGGCGGTATCAGGATGTTCGTAGGGAATAATGGGACGCTCGGTGGCGTTTATTGTTTTTTGCATCGGTCACAATCCATCGAAAAAGGGCCTCGAACGAGGCCCTAACATCACAGCAAGCTTTACTTCGCTGACTCCGTCAATACTTGGTATCGGTCTTGGCCCCAGCCCAGAGGAGCTGGCTTGGACTTGATCCAGTCATAGAAGGCCGCTTTAAGCTCGTTAACTTTCTCCGGGTGTTTGGCAGCTAAGTTAATTGACTCAGCGGGATCGTTCGCATAGTGATAGAGCTCAAATCCCTCGTTGCCGCCATCGTAGTAGTGAAGCGACCACTCCTGATCTTTAATTGCCCATTCGCCCTTGGAGTGTTTTTCGATGTACTTGCTCGGGATAAATTCCTGCTCCTCGAAGCTGATCCACTTCCAGTAATGGTTCCAAAAGTCGACATTGCTTGAGTCATAGTGAAGGGCCCGCGGGCCTGCCCAGTATAGATACTTGTGCGGTTGTTGTTTTTCCCCTTTCATCAACGGCATTATGTCCTTGCCGTCAACGCTCATTTCCTCGGGAATCGCAATGCCTGCAGCTGCCAAGGCCGTCGGCAAGATATCCATCGCCGAAATCATGGTATCGCTCTGGGTATTTTCCGGCAGTACCCCCTTCCAGTGGGCAATAAACGGAACATGGACGCCACCACGGTAACGCTGCCCCTTGAATGCCCGGTCCATGCCGTTCATCGGCATCGGTGACTCATGTACCGCCCCGTTGTCGGACAGGAAGAAAATCAGCGTATTCTCGTATTCTCCCAATGCTTTGAGCTTGGCGATGATCTGGCCAATCCCCTCGTCCGAAGCATTGACGTGGGCATAGTACTTGTCGACTTCGACATTGCCGGTATCAAAGCGATCCATATACTTAGCCGGAGCCGGCTGTTCCAGCGGGATATGCGGTACGCTATAGGCCAGGTTGACAAAAAACGGTTTATCCTGCTCGCTGGCCTGTTCAATAAACTGCAGCGTCTCGTTGGTCAGGTTATGGGTGATGAAACCCGGCGCGGGGACATTTTCGCCATTGCGGAAAATCGCCGGTGAATTATACAAGGCGGCACCGGAAGCAAAGTAGCTATAGGCATAATCAAACCCCCGCTCCTCCGGCCCATAGCCCGGCTCCGGAATCGAGATCTGGTTGTCATGGTAATCCCGTGTCTGGATGCTTTCGTCAATAAACTCTTTTCTGACCTTGGCATTGTGATACTTGCCGATATTCGCGGTGGCATAACCGTTTTCATTCATCAGTGCAGGGAGCAACGTGATATCGAGCGGGATCCCAGAATGTGCATCATCGTTGCTGTAGATACCGAAACTGTGCGGGAACCGCCCAGTCATCATCCCGGCTCGTGACGGGCCGCATACCGGAGTCGCTACGTATGCATTGGTCATACGCACCCCTTCATTGGCCAGCTGGGTTATATTCGGCATCGAGCGCTTGGCTGCGTCATAGAGTTTGTCGAAATCCCCTTCATAGCGCTCGGGCGACGGGCGCTCCGCCAATGCCTGCTTATCAATATTGTCCAGGGCGAAATCCAGCTGAGCGGTACCCAAGTCATCCATCACAATCAGTAAGACGTTCGGTTTTACCTGCTCGCTAGCCATCGACACTACCGGGCTTGCTGCACATGCAGCCGCTACCAGTCCGGCCAATACCGTCTTCTTTTTCGAGGACAGTGTCATTGTTCACTCCTTGATTAACTTGTTTAAAGTTGTGTTTTGTCGTTGTTGTATATCGTCGACATCGCAGGCATGACATCCGCTGCAATGCCACCGCGCTGGATGGCCTGCACCATGTGGTGCATGGCCGGTGCGGTATGCTTGAATATCTGTTGATAGGATTGGCAGAGATAGTTTTGGCGATGCTTCTCCCCCGGCAGCGACACGATGCGATGCTTCGGACAGCCGCCATAGCAAAGGGCCTGAACCGAGCACTGCTTGCACTGCTCAGTCAGCCGAGTGGACTTTGCCTGGCCAAAACGCAGCTGCTGCTTGCTCTGGGCCAGCTTGGCGATATTGGTTTGGCTGATATTGCCGAGTTTATTGGCCGGATAAACATAGTGATCGCACGAATAGACATCACCATTGGCCTCTATCACCATCGCCTGGCCACAATTTTTAGACTGCACGCAGACCGAGGCCGGATAGCCCATCCACGTTGCCAGAATACTGTCAAACATACGAACGTAGATCTGGCCAACATCCCGGGCAACCCATTCATTGAAGACATCGGTCATAAACCGGCCATAGCCATTGGCGGGCACCGAAAATGGCGTCAGTGTGGCATCGGCTGCGGGAGAATAATGACCTGTTGTACTCTGCTGGCAATGCGGCTCGATTTCGACAATAGGAATGAACTGCAGATGCTCCGAGCCCAGCGCCTTGAGGGCATGATACGTCTCTTTGCCCTTGTTCCAGTTCTGATCATTAATTACGGTCAGAGTATTGAATTGAACCTGATACTCTTTTAGCAGTTCGATGGCGTGCTTGACCCGTTCGAAAGTAGGTTTGCCGTTAACCGAAATGCGGTATTTATCATGTACCTCCGCCGCCCCGTCGACCGACACCCCGATCAAAAAATTATGCTCGGCAAAGAACTGCGCCCATTGCCGGTTAATGGCAACGGCATTGGTTTGGAAACTGTTGGTGATTGTTTTCCCTTCCGCATACTGCTTTTGGTATTTGACTGCATTGCGGTAAAAGTCCAAGCCAGCCAGCGTCGGCTCCCCGCCCTGCCAGGCAAAGTCAACCATGTCGCTATCTTGCGAGCGGATATAATCGCGTACATAGCGCTTTAGCATCGCATCTGACATTTGGTCCGCAGCCGCCTGCTTTGCTGTCTCGCCGGGCTGCATCATCTGCTCTTTTTCCAAATAGAAGCAATAGTCGCACTTAAGGTTGCAACGATAGCTGGCTGGCTTGGCCATCATATGAAAACGAGCATGATTAGAACGAAAGGTAGTCATTGCAAAAGCCCCGCATCTTTGAAAGGACATAAAAACAAAAAGAAAGTAAACGAAAGAAAATATACGCCAAAAAACGGAAATGAAAAACGTTTTTGATCACAAAATGAAACAAAAGGAAAGTTTTCAGGGCAAAACTGAAAAGACACAAAAAATAAGCCGGGCAATATATGCCCGGCTCCTGATATGAGGAGATTGATTAGGACACCGGCGCCAGTGTCAGCTCCTGCACCATGCCGAAGTAAATCTCGAAGGTCAGGGTGGTCGTCGACGAGTCAGTTTTCACCTTGACCTTATCGTTCGCCGTCACTGGCTGCCACCTGCCGGCCAGGGTGACACTGACAGAGGTTGGTTTCGCTTCCGTATAACGGGTCATGTTAAGATCCGGCGTAACCCCCGAGACCATCAACTGGCCATCGGCCAATTGGCGGGTCATGACAATGGCAGGCTGAGCCACCTGGGTCACCACGCCGCTGTCTAGGCTGACACTGTCGAAAGCAGCATAGGCTGTCACACCCGTTTGCTTGTCCCGTACCACATGCACTCTGCTATCCTCGCGCAAGACCTCGTAAGGCTTCTCACCTGACCCCTTGTAGGCTTCAGCCAAAGTGATCATTTTCTCCGCGGTGGCATCGAGCACTAACAGATACTCATAACCCGCATCCGACGGGGCGTTGCCATGGTTGATCCACGCGACAGAGAAGTTGCCTTCTGTTGGTCGGCGGGTTTTATCATTGGCCGACTGCTGGTGCTGGCGCCTGACTTCTACCGTGACATCACTGGTGATCAAATACCCGTTGCCGTGACCGTCCATCAACCAATCACCTTGGCCAAGCTGTGTCTGGTATGGCATGTCGCGCACCTGCTCGCCATTGACCCAGATCTCATCAGCCTGCGGGGTGATGCCGTGCTGGAACAGCGTGGTTTCCGTCGCGTTGCCCTTACTCGAGTTGCTGATATCGCTGCCCAGCATCACTACCCTGTCAGCGACGGAGAAGGTCGATTTCCTCGCGGTAAAGCTACTGTCAAACTTAGGCATTGACGGTGCTTTGAACTTAAAGGCAAACATCCCGAACTGTCCATCTAGCGAGGAAGCCCCGCTGAACGGCTGGTCGCCGCGCAGCATCAGCGTATGTGAATTCGGGCTGTCAAGCTGCTCCAGCGGCAGGTGGAGGGTTGTGGTACCCGGATTGCGATTCCAGTCCCAGCCGTCCTGGCTAAAACCTATCTCTGCCTGCTTGCCAAATGGCACAACTTGGACGGCACCGTGGCTTTGGTAGCGACCATATCGGTTGTCGCGGTAATAGATTTCCGATGACCAAACATTGCTGTTGTAGGCTTTCATCGTCACCATGTTGTCCCGGTAGCGGTGAATACCAAATGCCCCGCCGTTAAAGGCCCAGTAACCTTGCGGCAATGCCGCCGGGGTGATCGCTTCACCGAACAAGGCAACCGATTCGGCCTCGGTTTTCCCCGTGATCTGCAAGTAAGCCGCTGCCAGGGCCTTATCGACTTTCTCGCCGGTCTCCGGGTTGCCGGTCAGGGCGAGCCAACGGTAGGACTCATCAAGGTGGGTCACCGCAGGCGGGTTAAACGGATGGCGGCCAGACAGGCCGAGGCCAACTTCCGGGTTACTGTAGATCCATGCCGACAACATCGCTTTCTTAAGGGCGGCACGCCCTTCGCTGCTCACGCTAAACGGCGTGCCCTGCAACATATACACCAGCTGCGCGGCATTGTTGAATGCCGGGAATGAATACCCCGGATAGTTCCCCTCATGGCGCCATGCAGTTCCGTCAGGGCGCAAACCGTCGTAGCCTCCCGGCGGCGTTTGTGACAGGGCGATATTGATGTAGTTACCGAACTTCTTCAGCAGTGCGATGCGGCGGTCCTGATCCGGTTCGAGCATAAGCAGCGCCAAATGCTGACGAGAAAGCGTATTGAAGTAATCCAGATCCGAACTTTCCGGTCCCGCGACCATATCGAAGTTGGCCTTGAACTCACGTGAATACCACAGTAAGGCATCGAATATCGGCTGGCGCAGCTCGGCTTCGGTCAGAACCTCAGACATCAGCATGGCAGAGATATACCACCAGCGCGAGCTATAGCCCCAGTGGTGAGTAGTCACCAGACTACTGCCATCGACAAAGCCCTGGTCAAGAATATGCTCTGTCATCAGCACATACATGTCGGCCAGCTCCTGCTTGATGGCCGGATCGTCGGTTTTATGCCAAAAACGCCCGATGTTGAACAGGATATTGGAGTATTCTGACAGGGTGACATAATCAGCAAACAGTGCTTTATCTTCTTCCTTCATGAATTCGGGCTGATAAATCACTTTTTGCTTGCCGGTAATGATATGGCGCCCGGACAGCACCCCGTTTTCATCGCGCTTGATCCGCAGCGAGGCATACTGCTCGCGCAGTGTCTCCAGGCTATTAAACGCCTTGACCCCTTTGAGGCGCTCGGCCCCGATAAAGACATCAATCAATGACTCACGGATAGACTCGGCAGCGGCAATTTCGTGCTGCTGAGCCACAGGGAGCTGGGCCAGCAACCCGAAATCAATCTCAGGAATATCATAACGGGTGGTTACCTGATCGTCCGACCATTGGTAACGGGCATCGTCTACCGACAGCATGACCCGATCGATATAGAATGTCCCTTGTTTGGCTTTCCCCGGCGCGGTGAAGCGGATGCTATCCATGTCGCTGCGCGGGCCACCGGGCATGCTGTTCATCCCGCGGCCTTCACCGGAACCGTTGTCGGTGATCCCCAGCCCTTCTACTTCGCGGCCTTGAATATCGTTTTGCAGTGACACGCCGACGGTACGCCAGCCGGTGAAGTTCATGTACACTTTGAAGCCCGCATCCGCGTTAGACGCGGCACTGAGTCCCCGGCCCAAATCGACAATCATGTAATCATCTACCGGTACTTCATTGTACACCCAAAATGACAGCACCTGGGTTGCGGCACGCCCCCATGTCCGGCGTGCCTCCATGTCGGTCACCAGCGAAATCGGCTGGCGGAAAACCAAGGTGCTATTGGCGGTCCAGTCCCACTGCAGCGACTGCTCGCCTAGCACATATCGCGCCTTGCTCAGCGACAGGCTCGAGCCCTGGCCGGCTTCGGCGTAGTCCGGTACCGTCTCCCCGGTCATCGCCAAGATCTGTGACTGCATCACCGGTGGCGGTGCGGCCTGTTCTGTTGGTTGGGTAACAGATAACCCGGAACATGCAGACATACCAAGCACCGCCGAAATAAGCAGTGGCAACCTGCTGAATTTATGTAGAGAATTCATTGCTTAACCTTTAACTTTATTGGCAGGTACGGGCGTTGCCGCCCGTCGTCTTAGCACTTAGAAACGTTTAGAAACAGCCAGGCCCAGGAAGCCTTCTTTATAGTCATCACGCTGGTAGTACGTTAAGCCAGTTGACGCACTCAGGCCGTTGCCCATGTTGAGGTTGGCATTGAATTTCGCTTCGATAATGTCACCGCCGACAGCATCGCCATAAATCACGAAGCGGTCAGTCGAGGTGTCCATGGTCAATGCTGCACTTTCGCGGATCCGCTCATCGTCATCCATGTCGAAGTACGCCATCAGCGAAAACAGCGGAGTGAACTGGCCGTATGCCATGTCATAAGTGTTAAATGCAGTCACACCTGCACCCAATTGCTTGACCGAGTAAGAAGTGCGGTCGTACTTGAGGCTGGCCGGCGATCCGGTTTCGTTGTAGTCCTCAACACGCAGCCATTGGTAGTTGTAGGCAACCCGCGGTTCAACTTTCACCACATCGAGGTCGAACTTCATCCCCGCCATCACTTGGTAACCGACTTGGTTGGCATCGTACTCAGCCTTGGCCTGAGTATTACCCTCATAGCCGGTTGAGGTGCCAATCGAGCGAGTGCTGTTGATGGTGTTCGTCCCGATATTGACATTGCCATCGATAAAGTAGCGCTCGTTGAACCATCCGGTGTAGATCATTCCCTGCAGGCTATCGATGTCTTTGCTGTTGCCGGTATCTTTGATATCCGAGTTGGAGCGTGCATAGGCAATGGAAACGCCGAACAGCTTTTCGCTGTCGAAGACCCGATCAATCCCGATGTTAATGCCGTAGGTATTGAGATCATACCCGTGGATATCGCCGCTACTTTGGCTACCATAGCCAACGATCAAGCTTGTCCAGGCATTCCAGCCATCATGGGCTTTGCCCAGGTGGCTTTCGTTACGCAACACGTTGGTACGGTCATCGACCTGGCTGCGCATCTTATCCACCACCAGCATCGCGGCCCGGACTTCACTGCCTTCGGCATCCGGGGTCAATTCGTCGGCCAGGCGGGCTGTCGCCGCGTCATCCGTGCCTGAAGAGGCCAGTAACGCAAGCAGTTCGCCAGATTCATCCGAGCCTGTTTTATTATGCTGATCAAGGGCATAGTTGACCATGTAATCGGCAACCACAACTTCTCCGGCATTGGCTCCCCCTGCGGCAGCCTGCCCCACAAACTCATCGCCGCCCTGGTAGTTAACGGCATAGCGGGCGATCAGCTGATCACCGCTCACCCCGCCATTAACATCAGGGGGTGTTTGCTCTAGCCATGAGTCATCCACAGTCAGCAATGGCGACGTATCAAAGGATTCCGCCGTCCCAAAGCCCTCGCCGGCTTCAACGCTGACATTGTCACCGCCATTTATCCCGCCTTCCGATTCCAACAGCACCACGTCTTTGCCCAGCAAGTCGTTGACGTTGCTGCCGGTATACGAAAAGGTCACCGTGCTGTTTTCATTGAACGTCGTCGACCCGGTCACCAGCAAGATCGGGTTATTCAGATCGCTGTTGTCACCGACCTTGAATTCCATCGATGCATCCGCTTTATTGGTATAGTCCGCATCCCAAACCACGGTCTGGTCTTGGCCAATAATGGTCAGATTGCCGTAGTTTTCGATTTTATCGACCCCGGTGATGCTATGGCCATCAAAGGTAGCATCTTTCCCCGCACCGCCTTGGTAGCCGAAGTTGATCTTGTTGCCCTCAACCCCGTTACCTTTGATGTTGCCCTCAATCGTACCGTTGACATCGATACGCGCAGAGCTAGAGCTGGCACTAAAGTCGATCGCATTCTCGCTGCCACTGACCAAGCCGCCATCCTTGATATAAATACCCCGGTTAGGGTTGGTCGGTGTGCCCTGTTCGAAATCTCCATCAATTTTGATCCCGGTGCCGTTTTCGCTGACTACCTGGCTACCTTCGATATTGAGGTTCCCGGTAAACACCGCATCGCCATCGACATAGATGCCATTAGCCCCTTCCCCGGATACCCGAATGTTGCTCTTTAGGTACAAATTTGAAAACGCCGCCCCACCGCCCTGGTATTCAAGGCCATTGCCGTCAGCGACCAAAATGTCTCCGCCGCTATAGCTGGTGTCACCGTCGGTTTTGACCACGGTTTCACAAACAGTATTTTCGGGGCAGTCCGCCGCATTGGCGGCCATTGGCGTCATCAGGCAAGAAGCAATAAGCAGCGATAGTGTTGTGCGCTGAGAAACTGGAATTCTGTGCATATTAAAAAACTCTCAAGTAATTATTTTTAAGATAAAAGGACACTTAGAAGCTCACACGAGCACCGAGTTTCAGGTATTTGACTTGAGAGTCTTCCTTGCCCATCGTGAAGCCTTCCTTATACTCCACATCCTCAATGTAATATTCAGCCTGGATCCGTAGATAATCAGTCAGCGGATACGCCAACTGGATGGCATAACGTGACACTTTGCTCTGGGTCTTGGTCTCGTCGTGATAGGCGCTGTCATACCAAGCCGAGGTTTCGCCATAGCCCAGTGCGTAACGGACATACGGTGAAATAACCAAGCCGATTGGTGTATCCCAGTAGTAATAAAGTCGTGCTTGCTGGTTGTAGGTATGATCGGTCAAGCCCCATGTTTCGCCTTTGTCGCTGCGCTTGCCCGTGTTGTAATACGACAGGGTCAGACGCTGCTTGGCGGTAAGGTTGTAGCGGATACCTGGCTCTACTTCCCATGCCAGGTAATCACTGTTGCGGACGGTGCCGCTGACATTTTTGTCTTCCTGACGCTCCAACCCAAACTGCGCCTCGCCCCACAGCGTCCACTTATCACTGAGGTCAAAAATATATTTGGTTTCGCTGCTGTAGATATCATTGGTCAGGCGCGAACCGCTGTCATAGCTGGTGACATCCTGGCGCACTTTGGCACTCGGTTGGATCCAGCCGCCATCAAACCGAAAACGATAAGCGGCTTGAATTTCAGCTCGGGTGTAGACCTGCTTGCTATCATGGGTACGGTTGCGGTAACCGAGGTCAAAATACCAGTTCGAACCATCGGGGTTAATGTTCATGTCCAGCCTCGGGCCGGCATAGTCATAATCACTGCCGTAATCCCCTGACTCGTAACTCAAGGTTGCATTTAGCTTGGCAGCTTGTGCGACCATAGGAATACTCGCAGCAACCAGTACTGCACACAAAACAACCCTCGACGTTGGTCTCAATCCTGTTTTCATAACGATGCTAATGCCCTTCCACTTAATATCATCCAATTAGCAGCCGTAAATTTTTATTGTCCTGCTGCTTTCCATAGCATTTCAATGCCACTATTGATGAGTGGAATATTACGTTTATTTTCTAACCACAACTGTGATGAAGGGCAAATTTACGAAAACAAACGAAAGTAAACAAAAACACAAATCAAACTTTCGCATTTTTCCTAACATGGAAAAACAGATGAAGAAACGAAACAGGCCGGGCGTTAAACCATTAATGAAACTGATGGTATATACCGAAATTATTGAATCAACATCAATTGTCATACCTATATCGCACTATTAACCTTTCTAACAATGAAAACCAAAGCTGAATCACACTTTGAAAACAAAAGCAATTGAAAGCATTCACTGTTCAAGTTTTACCCATTAGACTCACCTCAACGCAAAAGAAAACGAAAGCACAGACTTTCATCTCACTTTCAAAGTAATTCACTCTGCATGGATGGAAATATGAAACTCAGATATTGCGCATTAGCCATCGCAACCGTATTAACTGGCTGTGGTTCCGACAGTGAAAATCCCGCCCAAGGCAATAACGGACAAGATTTTAAAGCGCCGATCGCTTCCTCGGTTGCTATCAGCGGGGACGCACTTGTCGGCTCAACGTTGACAGGCAAATACACCTTTACCGATCCGAACTATTCACCGCGCCCGGAAGGTGACAGCCAGTATCAATGGCGTCAGGCAGATGGCGACGCCGATACCGGCAATGACAAAGTACTGGGTGAAAGCCAGACACTTGCCCTGACGGATAGTGAGTTCGGCCAAAATGTCTACTTCTGTGTTACCCCTGCCGCGGAAGGTAACGTGAATATCATCGGGGAAGAAAAGTGCTCGGCGTCGGTTAACGTACAGAGCGGTGCCGGCGAAAAGCCCCAGGCGGACAACGTCATTATCGACAACACGGCTCCAACCGTTGGCGAAACCCTGACAGGCGACTACACCTATAGTGATCCTGACGGTGATGCCGAGGCAATAAGCCGATTTGTCTGGAAGAGCAACGGCAAGGACATTGATGGCGCCAACCAGCAAGGCTTCACCCTCACCGCAACCCAGGAAGGTGTCTCGATCCAGTTTTGTGTCACCCCTGTTTCAGAAAACCCTGATGGTTTGCCGAACTATCCGGTGACCGGCGATCAAGCCTGCTCGGATGCGACTACCGCGGTTGCCGCCAAGCAAGGCTCGGCACCGGTAGCCTCTGCCGTAACCACCTCGGGCGATCACACGGTCGGCTCAATCGTCACCGGCCAATATAGCTACCAAGACGATGACAATGATCTGGAAGGCGAAACGATCATTGCCTGGAAGCGCGACAGCGTGGTACTGCCAAGCGAGACGGCATCTAGCTATACACTGACGGTGGATGACAAAGGCGCCAGTGTGGAATTTTGTGTCACTCCTGTCGCTGCCACAGGGCTACCGAAACAAGGCAGTGAAGTCTGTGCCGATCCAATTACCGATGTGACAGAGCCGGTCGGCGACGTTCCAACCATCACCCTTGGTGATGTCGCCAGTGACGGTGATGTCCAGCTCGCCCAAGTCGGCGATACACTGACCGGCAGTTACCAGTATCAGCCATCAAGCTCTGGGGCCGCCGATGATTCGAAGGCCGTGTGGAAGGCCGGTGACCAAGTCATTGCCAGCGCAACCTGCACCACCGGCCAAGTTTGTGATCTGACTATCGGCGAACAGCAGCTGGGCCAGACCCTGACGTACTGCGTCACCCCCAAGGCAACCGACAGCCAGCCGGGTACCGAGCAATGCTCACCGGCACTGGATACCTTCGGCATTCGTATGAGCGGCAAGCTGGAGTTTGGCCAGGATCTTGAAGCTGACATTGTCGGCTACACCAACGCCCAGTTGTCATGGAAGGTCGATACATCCAATACCGATGGGCCTGCTGGAGATAGCTCGAGGGTAGAAGTTGCAACCGGCTCTATCTATACCATCGGACAAGAGGTATTGGCTAACATCACCCCAGAGTTTGAAAGCAGCACGGGTAACAACAACGGCATGATTGATGATGCCGACTGGGATCAGGCAATACGAGCGAGCGTCGTTGACTCAACCACAGTCAATGCAGCCCACTACGTCGGTAAAGACGTTGAGCTGTGCGTGACAAGCACCGAGCAGCCACAGCCGCAGTGCCTGTTGGCCTCGGCCCAGCCGACTGTCAGCGGCGGGGTGATCTACAACAAGGATGACTTTAACCTGCGGGCTATCGAGCCGGTTCGTGAAGTCACCTTCAAGGGTGCCGTTTACCACCGCCCACTTTCTTTTGCCGAAATGCAGACGGGCTCGGGCAGTGACTTCGGCCCGCTGATGCCAAAAGCCCACTACAGCCAAACCGCTATGGGCATTGACTGGGCAAGCCTGAAACTAGAGCATACCGACGGGACCAAGCCTGGCCTGGAAGTCTGCCTCAACCTGTATAAGCAAGATGAAACTGATAGCAGCACATGGTTCCTGCCTGCCAGCCGCAGTGACAGCGCCTATCTGCCAAATGGCTTCGAGGCTGAGGGGAATCAGCTACCAGTCGATGACGTTAACACCTACCTCATCAAGCTGGCCAATATCTACAACACCAAAGACAGTGTGGTCGGCCAAGGCATTGTCGGTAACCTGCAAGGCACGGCATCGCCAATATTCGGCTGGGTCACCAACAGCGCAGGCAATACCCCATTCTGGAGTGCAACCAAGCCCAACTCCAACCTAGAGCAGGCCAACTCGGTCAAGTTCTACGACAGTGGCTCATCGGGCAACAATGCCGTCGGCAACGGCCGCTTTGTCACCTGCGTCCGCGCTGCAGGCTAGGCAAAACATTCAGGGATGGCGCGAGCCATCCCTTTCTTCGTTCAGGAACAATAATAATGAAACCACATCTCCTCTCCTACTCGCTACCCGTAGCTTTTCAAACACTCTCTTTGTGCGTCGCCGCCGCGCTATGGACGCCGGATACTCAGGCCAATGCAGATCTCACCGCTCAAATCGAAAGCTTTGAGGCAAATGCTTTACCCGCTGATTTGAGTGGACAAGGCATAAGCCTCACCACCGAGCGTGCCATCATGGGTGATCAGGCACTTGTTTGGTCTTGGGACAAAGCCGATGCCTCGATCACGCTTAAACGCCACTTTTCCCGCCTCAGCGACAAAGAGGCCAACGAGGCCAAAGGCGTCTACAGCGGTTATACCCAGGTCCTGTCCTTCTGGCTCTACAACGAAACTCCGCAAGATAATGATCTGCGGATCCGGCTGGGCAACGCTTCGAGCTTTACCGACGAGTTTACCATTAACCTGAACTTTAGCGGTTGGCGAGCGGTGGGGGTTTCCCTCAACAATGATTTCAACCTCGGCCAAAACAGCTCGCACGCCGCAACGATGGATCTGCAGCAGCTCCGCATTCAGGCGCCGAGGGGCGTCGCCAGCGGCACGCTGATCATTGACCGTATCATGGTCTCGGTCGATGACAATCGCTATCAGTGGTCTGACGAACAGGTCACCACCCGCTACGACGTACCTGAAATTGACTTTGGCCTGAGCTCCCCTTTGCCGGCAGTCAGCCAAGCCGAACTGGATGATGCCGAACAGATCAAAGCCAGCTTGATCGACGCATTTTCCAGCAACCCCGGCACGATTGACAGCCTGGAATCTCGCTTTGCCCAGTTTGAAATTGAAAAAAACTCGCAGGGGGTGATCTCCGGTCGCCATATCATTACCGACAAACAACAAGTTATCTATCAACCCGACCACCTTTCGCCAACCGACAAACCAGACTTTGATCAGTATGCACTGCTTGGCGAAAGCGACAGCAGTGGTGACAAGCTCGCTGGCTACGCAGAGCTGATGTTAGATCTCGGCAAGGCCTATCACCACGCTGCCTTCATCAACGATCGGGAGCGAATCGCCGACATGTACCTGCTGATGACAGAGCATTTGCTCGATCAGGGCTATACACACGGCAGTAGCCTTGTCACTACCCACCACTGGGGTTACAGCGGAAGGTGGTGGTATATTTCTGCGCTGATGATGGAACAACCACTGACCCAAAAAAGCCTACTGTCACCCGTATATCAGGCCCTGCTGTGGTTCTCCCGCGAGTTCAAGGAAAGCTTCGATATGGCGTTGAAACCTGATAGTTCTAACCTGGACTATTTCAACACCCTATCCCGCCAGCATCTGGCACTGTTGCTGCTCAACCCTGACGACCAAGAGCGGATTGCCCTGCTGCATAAATTCAGCCAATTCTTTTCCGGTGCGCTGGCCCAAACCCCGCCGGGTACCCACGACGGGCTGCGTGAGGATGGCACTGCATGGCGCCACCATGGCCATTACCCCGGCTACGCATTCCCGGCCTTTGAAAATGCCGCCCATGTCAGCTTCATGCTAAAAGATTCAGCATTCGAAATTGCCGAACCGGCACTCGACAAGCTGAAAAAAGCCATGATTGCTGGCTGGCACTACAGCAACCCGTATGTTCCCCTTGCCCTGTCCGGCCGCCATCCGTTTACCGATCTCAGCGTCAGCCGCTACAACAACGGCATCAAATGGCTGGCCCAGAGCTACCCGATACTGGATCGCACCCTGGCTTCGATTCACCTCCAGGTAGGCAATTACAGCCAAGCACAGAGCAAGGCAATTTTTGGCGAGGAGGTTGAGCCGGCCGCGCTGCCTCAGGGCAGCTGGAGCTTCAACGGCGGTGCATTTGCCGTCCACCGCAGCGGGGACAAAATGGCAGTTATCAAAGGCTATAACCAAGATGTCTGGTCGGCGGAAATCTATACCAATGACAACCGCTACGGCCGCTATCAGAGCCACGGCAGCGTACACGTGATCCCCGCGGGTGATCCGGTCGATAACGGCTACCAGCAAAACGGCTGGGACTGGAACCGCAACCCCGGCGCGACAGCTATCCATCTCGACTATGACCAGCTGGAAAGCCCGAAGTCTTCGACCCTCATGCTGCGATCGGATGAAGGCCTGAGCGGGGCCACCTCGCTGGACAATCGCTTCACCCTGTTTAGTTTCAAGCACAAGGCCCCACAAAACCTAGCCCAGTTCGAGCCGACTTTTGTTGCCGAAAAACATGTGCTTGCCGCTGGCAACCAGCTGTACCTGAGCGGCAACGGGATCAGCAACCAAGACGGCCAGCATGCCACCGAAACGACCCTGTTCCAATTGGCAATGACACCGCAATCCTCAGGAATTTGGATCAACGGCCAGCATCATGACGCCACGAGCTTCACCACCGAGCTAGGCAGCGGCGACTGGATCATCGATGACAACGGGGTTGGCTATTACCTGATCGAAGCCGACAAGGTGAAGGTGCGCCGCGGCGCCCAGCAGTCACGCCACAACAAGACCAAGGCTGACACTAGCGGGCAATTCTCGTCGGCATGGATAGATCATGGCGTAGCCCCCGCTAATGCCGGCTACCAATATGTCATGGTCATGGATACCACCCCAGCCGAGATGGCCAGCCTCGCCAGTGCGTTTGCGACCTCCCCTCGCTTTAGCACTCTCGAGCGCAGCCTCAACGGCCACGTAGTCAACGATCGCGCCAACAACCTCTTCGGTTACACCAGCTTTGCAGCCAACGATTTCAGCCAAGGGCCGGTGAAACACCTTGGAACCGCCAGTCAACTTCTGGTGCAGCAGGACAAGAAAGAGATGTCACTCAGCGTCTCCTCATTGACGCTCAACATCGGTGAAGATGACGCCCCCACCCAGCCGGTCTCGATTCGCATTGAGCTGACCGGGAAATGGGATGTCGATACCCAGGGGATCAACTACTACTACCAAGGCAACAATACCGTGGTGACGGTTTCGAGTCTGTTCGGCCAAGCTGCCACCGTTGCCCTGAGCCAGGACGGCGGCAACGACGGTAACGGCAACGGCGGCGATACCGGAGGCGGAGAGGATAACGGAGGAGACGGCAATGGCAACAGCGGCCAGCCAGCCTCTGGCGGCAGCGGCGGCTCCAGCTCGGCCTTAGGCCTGATCATGTTGGCTATATTGGCCGCAAGAAGAACCAGGTTGTAATACGAACTAAGGGGCAATCATGACGTTGCCCCTTTTACTTTTTGCTCTAGCACGCCTGATAAATAAATCCGCAGCGATACAAGGTCTGAGTTTTATAAATTGTTTTTGCCCCAAAGTTTGCTAGCACTATCAAAAGCAGTAATACCTCCTTAGCCTTTTGACTTAATTTATCTAATATCGTCATTTTGAGCCCAAGTACCTATTCAGTTGGTCCATAGTCAAGTGTTAATTGAGGGTTATGATGAAAGGTCAAATTGTAAAGTGGGAAGATTTCATGGGTTATGGATTTATCTCGGTTTTGAATTATCAACTCAGAGTCTTTTTCATGTATCTTCAATTGATAGCATCGTTCGTTCTAACTTAATGACCATGTGTGTCTTGATTTGAGTGAAGATATTCAAGGCCACATGAGCATCACGAATGTGTACATAACATACCGATAACCGTTTTATTCAGTTCTGGTTAAGCCACCAACAACTAGTGTCTTAAATGAACAATCTTCCGCGTAACCCAAACACGTAAGTATTACTCTCTCGTGATAAAATAGGCCCATTAATCCATTGAAAGTCAGGGGTTACTTGAAAATAGTCGCCAAACTGCATGTTGTAGTATACCTCTAGTACTGTTTGACTATCATCTGTTCCCCAAGACTCTTCGTTTGCTTGGCTCCAGTTAAGAGCAACACCAAGATTGTTGTTATCAGATCCTAGGCCAAAGTAACCAAAGCCAACCGAGATAGAGGTTTCATAAAGCGCAGCGTCTCCCTGAAAAGAGAATCCTCCGCGAAGAAAGGGCATGATTTGCGGCGTGGTAAAGTAACTTAATGAGTAATTTAAACCTTGGCTGCCCTTAGCGCTGTGTCGTACTGAGCCATCATCATTAAATGTGGCATCAATATGCCAATAAGTCAGATGAATATTGTCGGTATAGATTTGCTCTTGGGAGACTGTCCAACCCAACTCGAGTGTAGTGAAATAGTCGTTATCATTGAAAAAACTGTCAAAGCCATCAAAAATATCATTAATATCTGAACGGCCGTTCGCATCAGCTACCCCTGCTATGAGGTAATAATTCTCTATAATCATGTGCCCGACAGAAAGGGCGAGTAATCCATCGTCAGGCAAACCTATTGCTCCTGAACCGGTCTGAAACGCAAGGTTATAAAATCCAGTCCAAGGGCTTGCTAAGGCATATGCATCAACGTAGTCAGTGACGTCTTGAAAACCAACGATAAGAGAAGTCTTATCGCTATTAAAGCGTTGTTTCCAGTGAAAGTTGGTCATACGACCGCCCTGATCGCTATAAGCAGGTTGAATCATTCCGATGTATCCCAAACCCTCTTTACCATTGAGGTCAGACAGGAATGCATACTGTTTTGGCGCGTAATCTGTAAATGCATGTCTATGTTCGATTTTCCATACTAGTCCGCCAGTGTTTGTAGAATTTCTACCAACCAGATCCCACTGACCATAAAAGCGTAATACACCACTTGCAGAATCTACCGTATTGCCTTGAGCGCCATTAGGTGAAGTTAAACCCATGACGTTGTAGTCTAAACCAAAAGTGACACCCGATGCCGTTAATTGCTCGCGCCAAGTGAGTCGCTGTGTTTTCTGATTTGCAATAGTATTACCCACGGTATCAGGGCCACCGAAGTTAGCAGCAAAGGTTTTACCCATCACACTCAATGAGAGTATTACGATAGAAAGAGTAAGAAACCACATGTTCATACTGAAGTCCTTTCAAGTCGAGTCAGTCTGTTCCTTTAGCCAAATATACATCGGTTAAAGTCATTCATAATCTATTACTTCTGTTGCTGCTAATGTATACCCCGTGGTGACATGACTTGTCCCATCGATGATATAGAGATCTTCTGACTGGAGGTTTGACGTAATCGTTCCTTCAACCCACACCGGGAACTGTACGGTTCTAATTTGAAACCCTTTAGGGTACGAAACTCTAATGATTTGATTCGCAGGAGGAGGAGGCATATGAATACAAGCACCTGCTACTGGCACCAAAAGAAAATCGGTTGAAACCATTGCATCCGAGAATTCTAATGGGATCAGGAATCCAGGAATTTTTATCCGCTGTCCATCGAAGGCATCAGTCACACTTTCTGCTGCACGTTGTTTGGCTTGTATGTACTTATTACGCATATTCAAATACATAAAAGCATCAATGCCATCTTCTTTCAGAGATGCCTCAACTGCTTTAATTCTTGCTTTGGATTCTGGTGTGCTGTACCGAGACAGGGTTAAAACTTCCTGAAGATAGTTTTTTTGTTGGTCAGTCAAATCAGGTAAAGATAGCGCCACCGGCTCAGTTTTTGGTATTAGGTTCAGCCAATCAAGAGTTATGGTTTCTGTTGCAAAACAACCAAACGAGCTTGCTGTGAGAAATGCTAATATTACTCTCTTCATACTTGGTACCTTTACATGCCGAAGCTCAATCCTTAGTCGAACTCAAAAAGTAAATCGCTCCCCATTGTAAGAGAGCGATCTGTTTAAGTGCTAAAGTGTGTTTTTGTAGATAACACCATCTTTCATGATGAGTTTAATCGTCTCAGGACTATCTGGGCGTTTATCTGCCCCGAACCATTTATCTCCTGTCCCCACCACCGAGAAATCTTCAAGTGGATTACCATCTAAAAGTAAAATATCCGCATACGCACCTTCTTCAATGACACCCAACTTAGCTTCAGGGTATGGGTTGGTAAAATCACCGGTTAAAGTAGATATTTCGCCACCGATTGAAGTTAACGTCTTCATTGACTCAAACGGACCAAAGAAATCATGATTGAGTTTTTTTTCATAAGCGATTTGAATATTGCAATCATCGACAGACCCTACACAATCGGTTTGAAAGCCACGTTTCACGGGGCATTTCTTCATGTTTGGAATATATCCTTTGAACGTTTCCGATGCTGATTTTGCTTTACGGTAGCTAGACGGCACATTTTTAATCGAAGGTATATCCATTAATCCAGGGTCAAAGGCCGTCAAGTTTGTTGTGATATAAGCGCCTTTCTCATTCATAATTTCCGCTATCTCACAATCAAATGCGAACCCGTGTTCGATGGATTTCACACCCGCTTCTAGCGCTCCCAAAATCGCCTCCTTACGATACGAGTGAGCCATCACATAACTGCCATAACTTTCAGCAACTGCCACAGCAGCAGCCAGCTCTTCAGGTGATCCCGCCAGTAGCTGCCAAGGGTCAAAAGCTGAAACAACACCGCCTGACTGCATGTATTTCAGTTGTGTCGCACCCATTCGGAAATTGTTCCGACCATACTTTTTCACCTCAGCGACACTATCGACTTCTTGAGCAAGATTTAATCGTCCAAAGTTGGACTCCGTTCCAACGGGGGCGGAAAAGTTAGCAAAATCTGCATGCCCACCACGAGTACTTAAAAAGGCCCCAGATGGGTAATATCTGGGGCCAATAATGTCTCCCGCATCAATGGCACGTCTCAATCCACCGTTGGCTCCACCAGCATCGCGAACCGTGGTGAATCCCTGCATCAAATACATTTCGGCCATTCTTGTTGCGTGAATTGCAAAATCTTCCCATGTGGATCCAGCTTCCATTGCCGGTAAACTGGGGCCCATAAGCATTAAGTGTGCATGGTTCTCAATGAATCCTGGAGTTAACGTTTTTCCTGAACCATCAATGATTTTTGCATCATTACGGGCTGTAATCTCTGAAGGTGAGATTGTTTTTATCTTATTCCCCTCAACAAGAACGTAATGATTTTCATAAAGTTTATTTTCTGTTCCATTAAAAATGTCAACGTTAGCAAATATGGTCTGAGGTAATGGCGCCTCATCATTTGCGAAAGTCACAGATGCAGTAAGAGTCAGCGCTGACGCCAGAAAAACATATTTCATTGGTAACCCCTTCTAATGCATAAAATACGCATGTTGCCCAGCCCCATAGAGCCTGGGAACTATATGCGCAAGAGTTTATAAAAGTGAATCTAGTACAAGTTCAGACCATCAGCTTGTTAAAAGGCGACATTTTTCTAAAATTAAGACTCTCATGGTCGGAAGTGTAAGGATGCACCCATGAAACAATGCTATTTGTTAAGAACGAGTCACGTTCAGCCGTTTATAAAGGAGATGATCGATATCGGCATGCCTCTTTCTAGCATGCTACATAAGTGTAAAATCGAGGAACATTGGCTCAGCAATCCTAATCAACTCATCAATGAACCCTCGGTCTGGCAATTACTCCATATACCTTATGCGCGAGAGGGTGTCGTCGACTTCGGATTCCAAGTTACACAGAGAAATGCACTAACAAGCTATGGGGAATTTGGCCGCTCTCTAACCGCTTCTTCAACTGTTTATGAGGCAATACAAAAGTTTATTAGCAGTATGCCAAAGCAGACCAATGCACCGACTTTTAGGATTCAAGGTGATAAAAACGATTTGTGGTTTATAAGGGAAGGGATCAAAGGGTTATCAGAAGGCTGTGAACAAGTTGAGCAACATGTTATCGGTTTGATGATACAAACCGTACGTTTGGGTGCTGGTGATACATGGGTTCCACCCAAAGTAAGAATGCAAACAAAAAAATTAATCCAAGGAGTAGGACGCTCTTTTCTTGGAGAAAGTGATATTACTCTGGGCCATATACATACCGCTATTGCTATACCCAAAAAGATCCTACTGCAACCAATCAGCTATACATATGATTTTATAAAGACAGAGGTAAATGAGCGAATCATTCCTACCGAACCGTCTATGATGATCCATGATTTAATGAAATATGGGCATGGGTCTACAAGATTTGAGTTGAAAGCTTGCGCTCAGCAGTTAGGGGTTCATCCAAGATGGCTCCAGCGTAACTTAAGAGAAAACAATACCAGTTTTCGAGAAATCGCGACAAAATATAGAATGGAGTTGGCTAAAGCTCACCTGACCGATGCCAGCATCAGTATAACTGAGGTAGCACTTGAGCTGGGGTACTCTGACCAAGCTAACTTCTGGCGTGCTTTCATAAAATATACTGGCGTTAGTCCAACAGAATACAGAAAGTTTATTGAGCAGAGTTAACAATTATTATTACAGCCACAACCCATCCTTCACTTCATAAAAGCTTATGAGCCATAAATCAAAGGCGTTGCTATGGTAAACGTACAGCCTATTTTGGTACGAGTTTGCCTTACTGAGATTAATCTGTGAAATTCTAAATTATAAAGGGTGCTAACTCGGAAATGTCCAAAAATGTGTCATATAGTAAAGCTTATTCGTGTAAAGCTTATTCGTGTCACTGGAAACTTGCGGTTTCAGCCAACACTAATCATATTAAAATCATTAACACATAAATCTATTCGCCTGAATATTGCAATGACAAAAAAGCCTTCACACGGAAGGCTTTTCTTTCCTTTGACCCTGGCTCAGGCGGTATGTCTGGTTGGTGCCGCTGTTGCCGTCATACCGGTGCTCATTGAGATGCCACGGAAGTGGTCTTGTACGGCTTTTTGCTTATTTTATGCCGATAACCCTTGAGTGCTTGTTCCAATGCCTTGCGGTGCATTTTCTCTCTTAACTGTTCAACGTCCATTTTCTCTTCACGTCGCTAAAGATCTGAACAAAAAAAGCCCCTGCACTGTGTCTCACCCTCGTTAGTCACAATACAGAGGCTCCCGAATTAACCTTCTAGCCGAAGCCAATTACTTAACTAACTTACAATTACCGAACGTACCTGGATTATGGAAATTAGGTTTCGGTGTGTTCGGGTCAACCCAGGTCATCCAGCCCATATCCAGACTGCCGTCAGGCAAAGGGGTAAATTCGGCGCGCATCAGAGCACACAGTAGCTCTGACTTATCGTCATCCTGCCACAGCCCCAATTTATCCAATGTCGCAAGCGGCAGCTTGCCTTCTACGATATAGCCATCATCCTTGATGCTGGCTTTGGTTTCCAGCCCTGGCCATTGCCAGCTGCTATCGAGTGACGCACGCTTCTTGGCTTTGGTGTCATACGATGCCTTGGCACTGAACACGCGGGCTTTCGGGTCGATTTCCATGGTGTAGTAGCTTGATAGCGTTACATCTTTGGCCAAGAAAATTTCCGCGCGATCAGAGTCCAAAATAGCCCGTTCAGGATCGGTGCCAATGGCCAGGTGCTTATCCGCTACTCGATAGCGGAAGTAAAAAGCCTGCTCGTCCCAAAGCGCCTTGAACTCGGTTGCCGGTGCCATTTCGCTCCGCCAAGGGAACGTAAACTGGGTCAATGTTTTCGCCCCGGCCCATGCGCTATCCTCACCCTTGCCGTCAATCACTGGTGCCTGCTCGGTATACTGAACGTGATAGGTAGGCTGCACCTCTTCTGCTGCCGCTTGACCGGCAACGACGCTGCCCACTAACAGGGCTGATAATCCCAACAGCTTTTTCATTGTTATATCCTTCTTTTGGTAATTATAAAAAAGCTGACCTTATTGCGTTGAATAACATCAGCTTTTCTTGTTCACGTTTTGGTTAATTATTCCTTGGCCGTTATTCCACCAAGTAGGCCATCTGCGTTGCCGCCAACAGGAACGCCCCTGCGCCATAATCGATGTTGTGGTCGAACTTCACATCGCGCGGGTTGAATGCCGGCAGCTGAACCCAGCCCATCATGCCGTTGTCATGGATGCAGCTTTCCAGTGCCGCCCAGGCTTTTTCGACAACAGGCAGGTAGGTTTCACGATCGAGGTGACCGTTATTGATCCCCCAGGCAAGCCCGTAGCAGAACAAGGAGGTCGCGCTGCTCTCCGGGGCTGGGAAACTGTCTGGGTCAAGCAGGCTGGTGCGCCAGAAGCCATCGGCCTGCTGGTATTTGATCACTTCGGCAGCTAAATTCTTGAACAGGTCAAGGTACGGTTGCTGCTGGTCAAACTCGGCCGGGAAGCGCGCCATCAAGCGCGGTACCGATGCCAGCATCCAGCCTATCCCTCGTGACCAAAACACCTTCTCGCCATTGGCTTCGCGTAGCTCGGCGCCACCGTCACCGAATTCATCACGGTACTTCTGGCCGACTTCTGTTGGCATGTAACGGTAGTCACGGTAAAACAACTTAGTGTCCGGATCGTAAAGGTGATCAACCGCATCCCAGAACGCCGTATGCATGTAGTCGACATACTTGCGCTCGCCCGTTACTTTCGACAACGCGGCGAAGGCAGGCGGTGCCATGAACAGAGAATCAACCCACCACCAGTCGCGATGGCCGGGCTTTGGCTCATCGAGCATGATGTCGAACGCCTTGATGGTCGGCTCCAGCGCTTCAGGAATATTGATTACCGGATAGACATCCAGATACGCTTGGGCACAGACATGGTCATCGGCAAAACGCGGAAAGGCACCGGTACGAAAACCTGTGTGCAAGGTATAGCCCATCACCCCGTCAAGGTATTCGCTATCGTCGGTTGCCTTCCAGGCTTCTGCCACACATGACCAAAATACCCCGCGTTCCCAGTCGGTATCTTTAATGAAGCGCGTCGCGCCGCTGCGGCGGATCACCGAACGAGTCTGGTTTGCAGCCTGGTAGCGGTAAACCCGCTTCAGCTGCTGTAATACCTTTTCCTTTATCACAGTCATATCACCACCTATCATCGAGCCAACCAGCCGCCATCGACCGCGAGCGTGTACCCTGTTACGTAATCTGAAGCCGGTGATGCCAGGAAGATAGCCGGACCGGCCATATCCGATGGCAGCCCCCAGCGACCAACAGGAATACGCTCCAAAATGGCCTTGTTGCGCTCTTGATCTTCACGCAGTGCCTGAGTGTTATTGGTTGCCATGTAACCCGGAGCGATGGCATTGACAGTAATGTTGTAAGGGGACAGTTCGGTCGCTAGGGCGCGGGTGATGCCCATGACTGCCGACTTGGAGGCCGTGTAGGAGATAACACGGATACCGCCCTGGAACGACAGCATGGAAGCAATATTGATGATCTTGCCGCCATTACCTTGGGCAATGAAGTGCTTAGCAACCGCTTGAGACAGGAATACAACCGCTTTTTGGTTGATGGCGATAACGTCATCCCAGTTGTCTTCTGAAAAATCCAGCAGATCTTCACGGCGAATAATACCGGCATTGTTCACCAGAATATCAACACGGCCCATTTCCGTTACCGCTTGGTCAACCAGAGCGTTCAGCGCTTCTTTGTTGGAATCAGAAATAAGGTTGGCAGTGATGTAATGAAACTTACGGCCCAGTGCTTCAACTTTTTCGCGTGTTTCTTCAGCAGGGACATAACCAATACCAAGGATATCAGCACCAGCCTGTGCCAGGCCAACCGCCATGCCTTGACCAAGGCCCGTATCACAACCGGTCACGATGGCCACTTTGCCGGATAGATCAAACATATTCATTTGGAGTTCCTATTTATTTGGTTGCAACATGGCAAGCCGCGAGGTTGGCTATGCCATGGCGCAAGATATTCAGGGGAATTACTTCAGGTCGCTCATTGCGACATGATCCATGTCGTGGAACGTCTGGTTTTCGCCAACCATGCTCCAGATGAAGGTGTACGCCGCGGTCCCGACCCCGGAGTGGATTGACCAACTCGGGCTGATCACCGCCTGCTCGTTGCGAACAACAATATGGCGCGTTTCCTGCGGCTCTCCCATGTAATGGAATACCAGGTTGTCGGCTTGCATATTGAAATAGAGGTAGACTTCCATCCGACGCTCGTGGGTATGGCAAGGCATGGTATTCCACAGGCTGCCCGGTGCCAGCTCGGTCAGCCCCATAGAAAGCTGGCACGTCGGTAGTACCGATGGGTGCAAATACTTATTGATGGTACGGACGTTGCAGTTCTCTTGGCTACCCAGAGTTTCCGGGGCCGCTTGCTCACGGGTGATCTTGCGGGTCGGATAGCTATGATGGGCCGGTGCGCTGTTTATGTAGAAGCGCGCAGGCTTTTGCGCCGAAATACTGCTGAATTTAACCTCTTTGGCCCCTTTCCCGACATAAAGCGCTTCGCGGCTGCCGATTTCGAACGTTTCACCATCGACCCAGACCACGCCCGGCTCACCGATATTGATCACGCCGAGCTCCCGGCGCTCGAGAAAGTAATCGACGCCGAGCTCTTTGCCCCCGACCAGTTCCAGGGCTGTCTCTGCCGGTACCGCACCACCGACAATAATGCGGTCAATGTGGCTATAGGTCAGGTTGAGCTGGCCGAGCTGAAACATCTCTTCGATCAAAAACTGCTCACGCAGACCGGCGGTATCCAACTGCTTGGCATGCTCACTGTGAATTGGTTGACGAATTTCCATTTTTTCCTCTGTCATCTTGTTAGCAAAGGGGCAGCGTTGACTTACGCCTTAAATGCCCACTGCCCTTTGATCATTGTTCCTTGCACCTGAAGATCAGCATCCATCATGGTCAAACTGGCCTCCATCCCCTTGGCAACGCTGCCCAGGCGCTCTGCCAGCCCGAGGTAGACGGCCGGGACATACGACGCCATTTGCACCGCTTCCCATACCGGCACACCAGTCAGGTTCACCATATTTCGCACCGCCTGATCCAAACTGCAGGTGCTGCCTGCCAGCGAGCCACACGGGCTGCGGGCCTCTCCGTTTGTCACTGAGATCATCTGCGCGCCAAGCTGGTACTCACCATCACTGAGGCCACCAGCCCGCATGCAATCGGTGATCAGCGCAATCCCGCGATACCCCTTGATGCGGTACGCCAAGTTCATCATCACCGGGTTAACATGCACCCCATCGGCAATCAGCTCGGCCAGCATGTCGTGATACAGCACGGCCCCGCAGCAACCGGGTTCGCGGTGGTGAAGCCCCCGCATGCCATTAAACAGGTGCACCCCGCAGTCAGCACCGCGCTGGTGCGCCTCGGTCACTTGGGCATAGGTTGCATCAGTATGGGCAACGGATGGCTTTATATGCTGGGCCGACAGCCAACTGATCGCGTCCATCGCCCCTTCGGATTCCGGTGCCAGCGCCGCCCTCAACAATGAGGCGCCTGCGGTTTCTTTCAGTTGCTCCAGCTCCGCAACGGTCGGCGCTTTCAGGAAGGCCGGTGGATGAGAGCCGCGATGAGGCTCGGTGAAATACGGCCCTTCGAGAAAACTCCCCAGAAGCTCGGCACCTTGTTGCTGCGGTTGGTCGGTAAACTGCCTAACCGCAGCCAAGGCATCGATAATGTCCTGCCATGGCGCCGTTACCGTGGTGCCGACCCAAGCCACCACACCGGTTTGCGGCAGCGCATCGGAAATCGACTGCAGCGCGGTATCCGTGGCATCCATCACATCAAAGCCGTTTCGGCCGTGGATATGGATATCGACAAAGCCCGGCATAATCGACTGCCCGGCCAAGCGAACCACCTCGCAGTCTGCCGGTATGGATGATGTAACATCAGCAATCAGGCCATCTTCGACAATTACGGCACTACCGGTTTCGATACCCGCTGGTGTAAAAACCTGATCGGCAAGCAAGGCATAACGCATAATTACAGTCCGTCTTCACATTCCAGTTCAGGCTGTGGCGCCATCATGACTTCCAGCTCTTTGCGCATGTTCTGCAGGCATGAGCCACCAATTTCCAGCAGGGTTTCAACCAACTCGTCCAGTTTTGCACCGTCACGCTCGAACGCGGCATTGGCAATCATGGGGAGGTTCACCCCGGCAATCAGCTCGATATTATCGGTATCCATCATGATCGCCATCGCACGGTTGCACGGTGAGCCGCCCGGAATATCAGTCAGGAACAAGACCCCTTCCCCGCCGTCGACCTGCTTGGCCGCGTCACGCAGCGCCACTTCCAGATCATCGGTTGACATCGATTCGACAAAATCCACAAATGCCATTTGCTCTTGGTCGCCGGCAATGGCCTTGACCGCCGAAGCCATGCCTGTCGCGAAGTTGATGTGGCCAGAAACTACAATTCCAATCATTTTTAAATCCTTGAAACTTAAATCCTTGGGGATATAACCCGAAGCTAAAACATTGAAGCGAAATACTTGAAGTTAGCACCTTGAAGGCCAGAGCTTTAAACAACAGTGACTCGATAGATGTCCCTACAGAGCAAGACCTTTAAGCTGATAACTCGAAGATGACTGGTTAACATAAGGGGGAGATACCTCCCCCCTAGCGTTAACGCATACCCGTTAAAGAATGCCTAAGAAGTGGCCTACCACACCGGCAGCAAGGGTGGAGAAGATAAGTACCGGCGGCTTAGCCCAGAACCCGGTGCCCTTCACCATCTTGAACATGAAGAACACCAAGCACAGCGGCAGCAGGTTCGGCATGATCTTGTCAAATAGCGCACCTTGCAGTTCGACAACCTTGCCTCCGAGCTCTACCGAGGCGGTGGTCTGCACCCTGATAAAGGTTGCCGACAGCGCACCAATCACGAAGATACCCATGATGTTGGCCGCTTTCGCCAGCTTCTCGGTAGCATCGCTCATGTTCACCATGGCGGCCGTACCGGCCTTGTAGCCCATGAACATCAGGCCGAAATACACAGCGAAGTGAACAATCTGGTACAAGAAGAAGAACACGAACGGACCAGCAATCGAGCCTTCCATCGCAATCGACGCACCCAGCGCTAGGGTCAGCGGCATCAGGGTCATGTGGTCAATCGCATCACCGATCCCGCCTGTCGGGCCCATACCGGCCACTTTCATCACGTTAACGGTTGATGGTTTTTCCTTGTTCTCTTCCATCGCAATGGCAGTGCCAAGCAGGAAAGTGAACAGTTTCGGGCTCGCGTTGAAGAACTGCAGATGGTTCTTCAAAGACTTGGCAAAGTCACGCTTGTTATTGCCGTGGATCTTTTTCAGCGCCGGGATAATCGAGTAGGCAAAACCACCCGCCTGCATACGCTCGAAGTTAAAGTTACCTTCCATGAACAGGCCGCGTAGCGAACACATCCACAGGTCACGTTTGGTAATTACTTTGCGCGGCGTTGTGTCTTCGTATGAATCAATATCATCAACCAGACTTTCAACCTTGCTGTTTTTATCGGCTAGCTTGCCTGCGGTGATATCAGATGCCATCTTCAAATTCCTCGACTTGATTGTTGTTAGTTCCATTGTTACCGCTGAAGAAGTAGTACAGTGCTGCGGCTGATGCGCCCAGGACCGCCACGGCCATGATTGGCAGCTTGAGGTATGTCGTCATCACGAAGCCGATAAAGAACACACCCGCAACTTCCTTCGACCACATGATTTTAAGCAACATGGCAAAACCGATTGCTGGAACCATCTTGGCGCCGATGCCCAGACCTTCTAGCAGAACTTTTGGTGCGTTTTCATCAATCCAGGTTGCAGCATGCTCACCGAAGTACACGGTGATAAAGGCGACCAGTGAGTACATCAGGGCACGCAGCGAAATTGTGGTGATCAGCAAGCGGTCAATGCCATCAGAGTCTCCCTGCTCGGCGAAGCGATCCGCTTTGCCCATCGTGAAGGCTGTCAGAGCGAAGAAACCGATAACCAGCATCTGCATCAAGACGGCGATTGGCATACCCACACCCATCGCGACTTCCGCTGACTGGCCAGTCATCACCGCGAAAGCAACAGCAGCAATGGTACCCAAGGTAACATCAGGCGGCTGAGCCCCTGCATTTGGCACTAGGCCTAACCAAGCCAACTCCAGGGTGGCACCGGCAATCAGACCGATTTGCATATCACCCATGATCAACCCGACAACCGGGCCGGTAATGAGCGGACGGTGGATGTTCAACGCGACATCGTATTTATCGATACCACAGAAGAACGCCCAAATTGCGACCAGCGTAGCTTCAAAAAACATGATTTATTCCTTTTTTAAATCTCTGTTTAGCGTGAATGTTGCCTGCGTTTAGGCAGTTTGTTTTGCCAATTCAAGTACATTGACTGGCGTTTGATCTGGTGTGTTCTGCACCGTACACGTCACCCCTTTGGCTACCATACGCTCAAAGGCATCGATATCTTTCTCATCGACCGATACGGTTTTGGCGATCTGGCGCTTGCCTTCGTGGAAGTGCATGTTGCCTACGTTGCAGTGTGTAAGAGGAACGCCACCTTCAACCAAACGGGCAACATCGGTAGGGTTGTTACACAGAATGAAAATCTTCTGCTTTGGCGATGCTTTGTGGATCACATCGATGGTTTTCTGGATAGAGAAGAAACGTACAGCGTATTCCCCTCCGGCAGAGGCCTTCATACCCGCTTGCATAAAGGCGGCATTCGGCCCTTCTGCTGCATCGTCATTGGCCACTAAAATTAAATTCGCCTCGGTATGTTTACCCCAAGTAATTCGAATTTGACCATGTAGAAGACGTTCATCGATACGCGTCCAAACAATGTTAGGTGACGTCATAGTAGTAAACCCTTTTTTATTTATTGTGCTATTAATTGAATTCGTGAATTGTTACACCCTGAACAACACGATTGACCTCGCCGGTCGGACAAGGATTGTCCGGCGTATTTCCTAATTTCAATGAGTGATGGAAAGCGTAAACTTGAGCAATGATTAAATATGGGAATATTAATTCTACATCACTGGCATTATCCATACCGTTAATATTAATAAAGTCGCCATCAGTAACCGTATCGTCTTGCTGTGCCGTAATTGCTAATACTTGAGAAGCAATTTTGTCCCGGCGCAGTTCGGCTAATAAGTCCAAATCATACTTACGCGTATATGGGTTATTAGAAATAAAGACAACAACTAATGTTTCATTATCAACTATCGATTTTGGTCCATGTCTAAAGCCAAGTGGGGAATCGAACATTGCCACAACATTCCCTGCCGTTAGCTCCAGAAGCTTCAGTGCTGACTCCTGGGCCAAACCCTGCAGGCATCCACTGCCCAAATAAATAACTCGTTTTGCATTCTTATTAGCGATTATACTGATAGAAGAATTAATTTCTTTGATCAAAGCCTCAGATTGCTTACAAATACTTTCAATTTCTTTCGAGTAATCGTTGTCACAAGTTAATACCGAAAATGCTGCAAGCATCATAGAAGAGAAACTTGACGTCATCGCGAAAGACTTATCATTTGTTTCAGCCGGCATCAAAATCGCCAGCGAGCCCGCGTCGTTCCTGCATCTTTCGTACAGTTGCCCTTCACCGTTACAGGTCAGCACCAGGTGATAACACTCGGTTAGCAGCTGGTTGGCCAAATCAACCGCTGCAACACTTTCAGGACTGTTGCCAGAACGCGCAAATGAAACAACAAGTGTCGGAATATCTTCAGCAAAATACTGATAAGGGTTCGATACAATATCGGTAGAAGCGATGGCTTCAACGCGACGATCAAGCACCTTTGACAGCGCCGGTGCCAATGCTCGTCCGGCAAAAGCAGACGTACCCGCCCCGGTCAATACAATGCGCAAATTCGGCTTGCTATAGAGTGGTGCCAGAAATGCCTTGCTCACGGCTTGACACTCGGTCACGATTGACAATGTTTTTCTCCAGCACTCAGGTTGTTGCTGAATTTCTTTTGCAGTCCAAAAAGCCTTTAAGCTTTCGAGATCTTTATGGTCAAGATCTAAATATTTCATGGTATGCCCTATTATATTAAAACTCACAAGCTGCAGAATAAATACGAAGTACTTGCTGTACTTTGTTAATTACGAAATCTTTAGGTGTATTTTCTATTTCACCATTTCTCAAAGCATGGAACTGCTCAGGTAAATATTGGCTAATTAGCGGCAATGGCATTGGTTGCTGTGACAGATTGCTAAATAGCTTTGCTTGAGCCTGTTGAATTTTTTCATCGGGCCAGTAGTAACGAATACGGTCACTAAAGCTGTAGCAACGAGCAAAGCGTTGTTGATTGGCATCGCCATGATAATATTTCTGCCAGAACCCGGGCTCGATACACATGGTTTGTTCGATATGTTCTTTTAAATTCGAGCAATGGGCCTTCGGAACCATCTCTTCTTCGATTGCGCATAGGTTAAATAGCGCTTCACGCATGGCAAAAGTCAGCGCTGGGCCTACTTTCAGAATTGAAAAATGATCCCGTACTAAATCTTGGTAAGCCTGCGCAGGCTGATAATCCGTCGAGTGCGCCTCGAACACCATGTGCTGGTATTCATCAATCACCCGGCTGAGCGCCTGGGCTTTCTCCGGGCAATAATCAATAACGCCGGTATGATCAAACTCAACCCCCGGTTGGACGACCAAGCCAATCACGCGCTGCCAGCAATCGGCAACACCAGCTTGCTCAAAAGCCATCAGGTGGCATTGGATGGTTTTCTGTGCCGCCTCCGGGTGAGTCACCTCGACCCCTTCGAGTAACTCCGCGGCCCCGCCCGGTACCGGTACTTCGGTGCCGATAACATAAACAACATCACTGGAGCCGAAGCTGTTTATCGCGGTCTCTTCAGCCACGGTAGCAAGACGGGCAGCCCGCTCGGCCACCACTTCATCGGCCAGTGGCACAGGATCGCCAGCACAGGACATGCTGCAATCAAGGTGTATTTTCTTAAAACCGGCAGCCACATAGGCCGCAATCAGTGCATCGGCATTATCCATTGCCTGATCAGCAGGCAAATCCTGCCAGCGATTTGGACCAAGATGGTCACCACCCAGTATCAAGCGCTCTGAAGGAAAGGCCAGTTGTTCGGCAAGATCAAGGACAAAGTTTCGAAAATCAACCGGTGTCATACCGGTATAGCCACCGAATTGATCCACCTGGTTTGACGTTGCTTCAATCAGCAACGGCGAATTGTCTTGCTTGGCTTGACGTATCGCAGCTTCAATCACAAATGGATGCGCCGAACAAACAGAATATATCCCGTTTCTGCCGCCAGCCTTGTGACGTTTTACGATATCAAGAAGGGTGTTCATGTACTAACTCCACAATCAGCATCTGGTCTGCTGCTATGGAGTTAGCACATCGCTTATAGGAAGGATTTAATCTGTCTTTTCAACAATGATCACATTCACTTTCATGTCTCGCAAACCCTGGAGGTACTCTTCCGGAATACCGGAATCTGTTACCAGGGTGTCAATCTGACCGAACTCTCGGATCATATGACAGCTGCGTTTACCAAACTTGCTGGAATCCGCAATAGCAATAACATGTTCGGAAATTTCACACATCAAGCGGTTCAGACTTGCTTCCTGCTCGTTGTGAGTTGTAATCCCCGATCTTAGATCAAAGCCATCCACACCCAAGAACACTTTATCAAAGCGATAGTTTTTCAACCCGTTCTCAGCCTGTGAACCCGAAAAAGACAATGCCTTCTTACGAAGCACACCACCGGTCATCAATACCTCAATACCCGGTTTTGACGACAACTCCATAGCCACATCCAGACCATTGGTCATTACCACTACATCCTCGACATTGCTCAGGCTTGAGGCAATTTCGCGTGTAGTAGTACCCGAATCCAGAATGACTGTGTCACCATCTTCGATCAGCTCGGCCGCTGCTTGTCCCAATACCGCTTTCAATCCGGCATTTTGACGACGCTTTTCATGTACGGTCAGCTCAGCAATGACACCGGTATTCGGAATTGCGGCACCGTGCGAACGCACAACATAACCATTCTTTTCCAAAAAACTCAGATCACTGCGGATAGTGACACTGGAGACACTAAATCTAGAAGCTAGGTCCTCGACACGGGCTTTACCTTCTTGGTTTACCACGTTGACGATTTCCATTCGCCTTTCGACAGCACTTTTCATTATTTAGTCTCCTGTTGAAACCAAGCTTTCGTTTGGTTTCGATATAAGCTTACAATCAAAAACAAAAGGCACAATGGGAAGAATACAAACTTGCGATCTCTTTCACACACTTTCGTTAACTTACCTATTTATTTACGCAAACTTTCGAGTAAAAGAAAAAGCAGCACTACGAAAGCTGACTATCACTAGATTTGCATAAATAACTGCCAGTAAAAGTAAATTTATCGTAAATCAACCCGCAAAGCAAAACATAAGGCGTTTCACTTTGAAAGCATTTGACAAGTCAATGTCTTCTTTTGTGATCAGCAACTGCGTCAACACGCTTTCGTTAGTTTACGATAGCGCTATAAAAACACCAAAACGTAAGAAAAGGAAATTAAATTACTTTCTTTTTCCGTCTTCATCACACTTTATATGCAAATGGTATCTTAAATTAAAGGAGACTAATGATGTCGATATCACGCCGTGACCTTTTAAAAGGCATTGCTGTCACAGGGGCTGTGGCTGCAACGCCAGCCTGCAGTTCACTTACGGGCAATCAACCGGTGGTTACCGCCAAAAACGAAAGTAAAAAGCCAAACCTGTTGATCATCTTCCCTGATGAGTTTCGTACCCAGTCGCTTGGCTTTATGAATCAGGACCGCTCATTAACTCCATATCTAGACAAATTTGCTAAGCAAAGTGTGGTACTGGATCAGGCCGTATCCAACTTCCCGCTTTGTACTCCGTTCCGTGGCATGTTGATGACAGGTCAGTATCCTTACCGCAACGGGATCCAAGGCAACAGCCATACCGCTATGCCTGGAAACTTCGGCGGCAAAGACTTCGGTATTGAGTTGAAGAAAAATACCCTGACCTGGTCAGATATCATGAAAAAGCAAGGCTACAGCATGGGCTATATCGGCAAGTGGCACCTCGACGCACCGGAAGCACCGTTTGTGCCGAGCTACAACAACCCGATGGAAGGCCGCTACTGGAATGACTGGACGGCCCCCGACCGCCGCCACGGTTTCGATTTCTGGTATTCATACGGTACCTACGACCTTCACATGAACCCTATTTACTGGACCAACGACACCCCGAGGGACAAACCGCTGCAAATCAACCAGTGGAGTCCGGAGCATGAAGCTGACATCGCCATAAAGTACCTTCGAAACGAAAACGGCAAGTATCGCGACAGTGACAAGCCCTTTACTCTGGTCGTCTCCATGAACCCGCCGCACTCCCCTTATGATCAAGTTCCTCAAAAATACTTGGATCGCTTCAGCGGCGAAACGTCCGAATCACTCAATACCCGGCCGAATGTGGTATGGGACAAAGACTACCAAGACGGTTACGGGCCGAAGTACTTCAAAGAGTACATGGCTATGATCAATGGTGTGGATGAACAATTTGGCCGCATTATTAATGAACTTGACCGCCTCAACCTAGCCGAAGATACCTTGGTGATCTTCTTCTCTGACCATGGCTGCTGCCTGGGTGCCAATGGCAACCCGACCAAGAATGTCCACTACGAAGAATCAATGCGGATCCCGATGATGTTCCGCTGGCCGGGCAAATTGTCCCCGCGCCAGGACAACCTGCTATTTTCGGCACCGGACATCTTCCCGACGATGTTTGGCCTGATGGGTATGGATCAGCAAATTCCAGACAGTGTTGAAGGCACAAACTTTGCCAAAACCGTACGCGGTGAAAATGGCGATACCCGTCCGACATCGCAACTCTACACTTTCGTACCCTACGGCGCCCAGTCCTACGGCCGCCGCGGGATCCGTACCGACCACTACACCCTGATGGTCGATCGCAAAATCGGCAAACCTCTGACATACGTCTTACACGACAACGTCAACGACCCTTACCAGATGGCCAATATTGCCGAGGGCAACGATGCCTTGATCAACCAACTGATCGAAGAAGAGCTGCTGCCGTGGCTTGAGCATACCGGTGACCCGTGGCGCCCGGCCGAAGTCCCAGCCAGCGTACTCAAAGCTTTTACCTAACAGACCACTCCCGGCCATGCGCCGGGAGTTACCGATCACCAACATGAGAAGAGAAACCCATGCAAAAATTTAAAGTCGCTCTACTGGCCATCACGATGGGATGCAGCCTACCGACATACGCAATAGACAACCCAGAGGCACTTATCCAACAAAAAGGCACTTTGATCTATAGTGACACTTTCAACCAAAACCTATCCCAATGGGTCGTAGAGAAATCGGCCGTATCAGAGGTTAGCATCAAGCAAGCAGCGCTAGATATTGATGACGCTGCCGGCACTACCGTATGGTTCAGGCACAGCATAAGCACGCCGTCAGTGATCGAGTTCGATGGCACGGTGGTTGTCGCTGGCGGCCCCAATGACCGCGGTACCGATCTTAATTTCTTTTGGATGGCCCAAGAGCCAGGCAGCCAGGACTTTTTTGCCAAATCCGACTGGCGCGCCGGTGACATGCGAAAATACGATCCGATGCAACTCTATTACATCGGCTACGGTGCCAATGACAATAGCACGACACGTTTTCGTCGTTACCCTGGCGATGGCACCCGCCCGCTACTGCCTGAGTTCGATGTCACCGACAAGCAGTTCATGAATATCCCTAATCAGCCGACCAATATTAAAATCGTCAGCCTTGATGACCAGATCCTGGTCTTTAGCAACAACCAAAAGCTATACGAAATCAATGATGAAGAGCAGTTTAAATCAGGCAAGTTCGGCTTTCGGACCTGGAAAAGCCATCTGAAAATCGACAACTTCAAAGTGTATTCACTGAATATGGAACATGAAGGCTAGTTTAAAGGAAGTAAACAATGTCATTATCTCGCCGCAACTTTATTAAGGGTGTTGCCGGGGCCGCAGCAGCCAGCAGCACGTCGGCTGTTATGCTCAAGCCGTCCCCTGCTGCTGCCGCGCCTGCGTCCGACCGCGCGAGCAAGCCAAAGAATATCCTTATCATTACAGCTGACCAGCTTTCCCGCCATGCAATAGGCGGCTATGGCAACCGTGATGTGTCGACCCCGGCTATCGACCAGCTCATTGCGCAAGGCACCCGTTTCAACGCCGCTTATACCGCCTATCCATTATGCGGCCCTTCCCGTGCTTCGTTCTGGACCGGGCGGCTACCGCACCAGAACGGCGTGCACGGTAACAACAGCCCCAATATCCCCTCGTCAATGCCGACCCTCGGCCAGCTGTTCCGAGAAGCGGGCTATGATGCGGTCCATTTCGGCAAGCGCCATGACTTCGGCTCCCTGCGCGGTTTCGACTGTGCGGAACAAATAGAAATGGACATGGATGCCCCCGAGGCCTTTCCGGTGAACTATGACTCGCGGGAAGATCTCTATGCCGAGCAGGAAAGTGTGGCGTTCTTGCGCAAAAAACACGACAAGCCTTTTATCATGGCCGTCGATTTCAACAACCCGCACAATATTTGCGGCTGGGTGGGTGCGTTTGCCGGACCTCATGGTGATATCCCGGGCATCGGTCCGCTACCGCCATTGCGTGATAACTTTGAAAACCTCGATCCTATCACCAACCGGCCGAAAGCCATCCAGTACCTTTGCTGCGGACATCACCGCATGCACGAAGCCGCCCATTGGGATCCGCTCAATTACCAGCAGTATCTTGCAGCCTACTACCATTACACCCGTATGGGCGACAACAGTATCAAGAAGGTACTGGATGCCCTCGCACAATCAGATGCTGCAGACAATACGCTGATTGTCTTCTTCAGTGATCACGGCGATGCCATGGGTAGCCACCGTCAAGTCACCAAAATGAATTTTTTCTATGAAGAAGCAACCAACGTACCATTTGTGATGATGGGTCCCGGTATACCGCAAAACCAACACAGTGACGAACTGGTTTCACTCTGTGATTTAGTCCCTACCTTGTGCGACTATGCCGGCTTGCGTATTCCCGAGCAACTCTATGGCCGAAGTGTACTACCGCTGCTGGACGGAAATGCGCCTCGGGACTGGCGAGATGCCGTCGTCAGCCAGTGGTACACCAGCCGCGAAACTACCATCGAACCCGCTCGGATGTACCGTACTAAAACCCATAAATACACCGTCTACCAGGAAGGAGGCGAAGAGCTTTTCGATCTGGTTCGTGACCCAGGCGAACGCCAGAACCTGGCCAACGATCCGGCTTACCGGGACTTGCTTGATAAATACAGGGAGCGTTTTACTCATTACACCCACGAGCAAATCGATCCCTTCAAGACCCAAGCAACCAGCATCGATCCAGCCTGGCGCCACCACACGCCGGGCTACCAGCATCATCACGGCGACTGTGCCCTAGACGCCTACCTCAAAGCCAAAGAGGCTGAAACAGTGACTTAAACGGCGCCGCAGATTGGCTAGGTAATCGCAAAAAACAAAAATGGGCTCGTCAATCGAGCCCACTGCCTAATACATATAGGCAACAACACAACCTGGGATTTAATATAATTATTTGACTCAGTACGTAATATTGAGGTATCGACTAAATTTCATCATCACTGATATCACTGAAATGAGACAGCACAAATGCTGTGCTGTAATCACTTTGTTTATTTATTTCATTCACAACAAATGTAGTTTCGTCTTTCTCCAGAGGACCAATAAGAATACGGTATATCCCAGCAGAGCGAATAACTGATGTTTGCTCGGGGAAAAATAACCTCACGTCCCTCAGTACATTTTTAGCGTTAACCTCATCCAACGTTGCAAAAACCTGAACATAAAGCGCCTCTTCTCTACCTAAGGTACTAGAGATTTTTTCTGTCGAAAATTGTCCATCAGAATAATTTGATGAGGTCGTTTCTATAGCATAAAATTGCTGCTCTTCAAACTCCACTGAAGTTGGTAGAATATCTTCAGATGTCATTTCAGGTATGGCATTAATCGCTGTAACCTCAACAGTGGGTCTGCTGGCAGTATCATCATTATCTGTTCCAAACCCCGAGTCAAACCCTGACTCACTGATTGTGTATTCAGCCGTATTTTCACTCAATGCTGGCTCATATACAGTTTCAGTATATGTCGTATTAATGTCAGGCACACACTGGTCAGAATTTAAAGCTGTATGATACTTTTGATAGGGATCGAGCTGTATACATCCAGTAAGCATTATTGAGCACATTAGAGATAGTTTGATTTTATTAACCATAGGATTAGCATTCTAATTTTTAGATAAATTTGGTATGAATTTTAGTATCCAACATTAACATTCCGTGTTTAAGAAATGAAAAGCTTTCTCATTGATACCATTCCAGTTAATATTATCAAACCTCTATAAGATGAGAATGAATAACAGTTATTCGTTAATGGTGTAGGTATTAGAAAATCTTATATTTTATTACAGTTTGTTATTCTATAACTAGCTAAAAAGTTAAATTTCATTTAGCCTCAATAGACATTCGTTAATCTTTCCAGTCAATCCCGGTTCGATTCTCTCCCAATTAAAGTATTCTATATCAGAAAAAGAGTTATTCCATGACTCAATACTCTGAAATTGGGAGTAATTAGGCAAGTCGCTCTTCCAGTGATTATCGCTAAGACCCTGTGCATATCCATAACAATACATATACTGCATATATTGCTTGCTAAATGGTGCTTCTGACGGTGCGTCTGGAATCCTATGGTCAATATATGAAAAATTGAACGATGCACCAATCAATTGACTTTGCTGATAAATATTCGTTAGATTACTTCGTCCTTGGTACTTTATCATCGTAGATATCGAACGGCCTGTAATATTAGTTAATGATGGCTGTGTTGGTTCCCAAATTGCACCAATACGCGAGTTATTAATCATCCATATGTGGCTTTCTCGCTCCTCTGGCAGGTCTATACCTAGCTTGGTAAAATATCTATCTTCAATACTAGCAAATTCCTCAACATCCATATTTTCTGGGATAAAAAAGGCTTGAGCTATGACACCACCATCAACATGTAACTCATCATATTGAACACCATTGATATGCATCGGTATAAGAACCGGTTCAAAAATACCTGGAATGGAAGCTGAAGCTATGATCACACTTTGAAAGAGACGCTCTGCCTCCTTTGTGTCATGCATGGCTATCTCCCCCATATTCCATATGACTGGGCGCTGTGCATCAAGGTTTGTCGTTTTGACTAGAAAAGTTCTACCTCGCAAGTACTCTTCTTTGACTTTATCCAACAGATCACGATCAATTTCCTCTCTTACCAGCTTCTCAAACCTGGCAGTATTCAAAAGTGAAGAGCTAGAAAATATTTCCCACACATATCGTGTCTGATAGAGATCTTGATCTGATAATTGTGTGTAGAAATCTCGTAGCTTGTGATCATACTCTTCACCTAAAAACGCGTATAACCCGATAATTGCTCCAGTACTAATGCCTGTAACCATCCGGTATTCAGGTCGTTTTCCACTAGCTGACAAGCCATTGAGAAGTCCTGCGCCATATGCACCATTTGCTCCTCCACCAGATATAGTCAAATAGTGTTGAGCCCTAAAGTTACCGGCCTCATCAACAATGATATTTTTATCAAATGTATTGCTTCGCAATTTCTCATCAAAAACATATTGCTCAATTGAGAACGGTGTATCACCCCAATGTCTAAGCGTTTTGGAGTTAAATAAACCATAATCCATATTTAAGTGAGCAGGCGCTGGGTTTCGTTGTAAATCACTAGTACAACCGATTAAAAAAGCGGATAAAAGAAAAGCAATAATCTCTTTATTCATATCTATTCCAATAAATCCAGCACCAATTAGCTTAAAATTATAGCAGAGTTTATTTAGTCTAAAATCACATGCTTCATTCTAGAGCATAATAATTATTAATTCTCTGATATTATCATTCTCATTTCCAGTCGACTATGAATAAGAGATATTCAATTTTGGCAAATGGTTTTTAGGATGGTCATACGAAAATATTACAGTCTCTCGTTTGGCATTTAATTCAATATTGTGATAATTACTGCAATTACAGAAAAGCCCTCGATATTTCGCCCGGATGCTCACTTGAACTCTCAAGGTAACTTTCCGGCCGCAATATCAAGGGCAGGTTGCAGTATGTAAGAATATGGGGCTTAGTTAGCCGTTAACGATACGCAAGTGATCAATGGTGCTTGCTCCTCGGTATAGTTATTAGCCGTACCGCCATTCTGGTAAAAACGCACCACGTTGTAGTTCTGTGTTGCCTGATCAGCCGCCAAGCGACTGGCGCTACCATAAGGCAGTTTTAACGCCGTCCCCAGCGGCCAGCCGTATACCGGTGATAGCTCAACCTCCAGATCAACATTGGAAATCAACTCTTTGGTCAGCTTGATCATCGAGTTAGCGCTGCTTGCCGGCGGTTGGTTGCCATCGGCTTCGTAATAGTTGGGGACATACTTGCCCGCCGTGAACTGGCTGATCGGCAGGTGCCAATCGCCACCGTCCTGGTAGAGGTTGCGGCACGAGTTCAATGCTGGCTTTTCGCCATTGGTGATCTGAGCAAACAACGCCCAGTCAATACCATTGGCAGCCAAAATCTCGCTCGCCTGCGGCAATCCGGCTCCTAGCTCACCTTTGTGAACAGTTTCTGCCTGGGTCAATGGACGATGGTATTTGTAGCCGTTGAAGTCAACAATTCTGATTGGCTCAATGACGCGCAACGCTGCATTGCTCGCATCGGTCAGCAAACCGCCGGAAACACTGTCAAAATCTGCCGCTGACACACATTTAGTGCCATAGGACTGGGTATTCAAACAATATTGCACCCCTTTGCCGATAAAGTTTCGGGCATCCACGGTATGGCCCTGTGCCGCCCAGTCGTAGTCATCAACAACACCGTTGCCGTTGCTGTCATTGCCTTGTGCCCGCACACCGATAATGTATTCATTGCCCGTTGCTTGTTCGGTCGGGTTGCTATCGCCCGCCGGGCCATTTTGATTACTGGTGTCTACCAGCCAGCGACCATCAGTATTGGCATTGCCATCGTAACCGTACACCACCGCCGTCAGCTTTTGGTCGTACTCGAGGGCACCGGTCAATGTGATCCCCATTGGCTCAACGGCCTGGGAACAATAGGCCTGATCGGCTGGGGTACCAAGGTAAGTTACCGGTGTTACACAGTATTCAATCGTTTTTCCGAGATCATCACCCGACAAAGTATACTGGCAGCTTTGTGCGACATCACAGCTCACCTCGGAAACTACACCATCGACTTTCCACTGGGCGGTCGATTGACCTTCTTCTGCACCTTCAGCTTGCTCGTACAGGTATTGCCCCACCAGCGTTTCGCCGACCTCGGGTAAACCACCTGACAGCACAACCGCCTCGACACTGCTTGCCTGCGGCGGGGTTTCTACCTTGACAGAAATGGCTTCATCCATTTGCTGGCAAACTTCCTCTCCTACCGTCGGTGATCCTGTTTCAGAAACTGGGGTAACGCAAAAAGATAGATAATAACCGTCATCAGCATTGGCGACCGAATAAGCCGTTTCCGTCGCACCTTCAATCGCATTGTTATCGCGTAGCCAGCGATACTGACTGGTACCCTCAAGGTCACCATCTGCATCAAAATAGGTGTATTTCCCAGTCAAACTCGCCCCGACAAAGGGCTGTCCGTCAACCGCGACGCTGCCTGCTTCCACTTCCGGTGCCGAGCCAGGCTTGACCGCCACCGGCGCAGTCAGCTCAGAGCAGACAATCTCACCCGCGACCGGAAAATCCTGCTGCGTTTTAGGCTCGACACAAAATGCCAACTGTTTGCCCTCGGTTTGATGCGCCAGCAAGGTTAGGCGACTATCATCAGCGCCGTCTATCGCTTCGCCGTCAGCCAGCCATGACAAGACAGAATCACCTTCGGCAACCCCCTCGGGATGATAGTACTGATACTCCCCTTCAATGACGTCACCCACCATAGGGGCCATATCGCCAATGATCACGTCATTGGCCTGCGGCGGGGTGCCCAACGGCGGCTGTACTTGCTTCGGCTCACTGCACGACTGAGCACCGATAGTATTGGCCGTCCCTTCGGCGACCGGTGTCACACAAAAGCGGACTTGCTCACCCAAATGCTGTTCAACCAAATACAGCTCCTGGGCGATGCCAATTTCAGTATCATCGGCCAACAACCAACGGTATTGACTGGCACCTTCCGGACGGGCAGCCGGATTGGGATCGAAATACTGGTAAATACCTTTTACACCAGCTCCGACATGCAACGCCGGTATGGTTACTTCGCCCCTTACCGTCGGCGGGTACACATTGTCCTGCTTACCTGAGATATCCTTGTTATCTTCAGCTCCACAGCCTGCCAGCAAGGTGGCAATAGCCAGGGCCAAGGTAGAGTGTCTTACTTTCATAACCTTCTCTTTTCTGATTTGGAAATGAATAGTCCGTTTACGCCGATTCCGATAAATGGCGAGCTGGGCTAATATTTCGTTATAGTCAAACGCAACCTTTCAACTATCTTCGATAGCTTTCGCATAACTATATACTCAATCAAAAGCAAAGTTTATCTTTCGATAACGCTTTTGTGATCATAAAAGCGAAAGAAAACAAAAGACAATCAAAAACGAAAAAAGCGCCTATCGCTAGGCGCTTTCATTACGTTTCGAAATACAAATTGGCTTATATCTTTTGCAACCGTGTTTGGATCGGTAGGCCATCCTTGCAACGGAAAGTCACCACTGTCTTGCTCCCCTTGTGCTTCACGGCAATCCGCTCATCAGCCTCCGCTGGGCGCCAACGCCCTTTCAAGGTAATGGCTACCGGGACTTCTCGGCTCAGGGTGTTTTTCTCCATGTTCAAATCAGGGTTGGCAACACTCAGGCTCAATATTCCGTCCTGCTCTTTGGCCATGACCACGGAGGAGGTACTGATCGCCCTGATCCATTTGTCAGAGGTTCTCACAAACTGGTAAGCCGTGTAGCCCGTTACGCCACTTTGCCTATCATGAACAATGTGGGCCGTTCCGTCTTTACGCAGCACCTGATAGGGCTTCTCCTCTGCCGATACCATTGATGCGGCCAACGCCTGCATTTTTTCCGGCGTTGCATCAAGCATGATCATGTACTCGTATTCTGCTCCGGACGGGGCATTACCGTGGTTGATCCACGCCGACACCATATTGCCGAAGGTCGGTTCCTTGGTGATGTTATCGCGTGACTCCTGATGTTGGCGCCTAACCTCAATGCTGCCACCTTTAGCCACGTAATAACCGTTCCCCATACCATCTATCAGCCAGTCACCGGGCTCGAGTTCGGTGCTAAACGGAAACGCCGTCACCGCCTCGCCATTGATGATCAGCGACTGGGTTTTGTCTGTCAGGCCGTATTGAAACAAGGTGGTCTCAGTTGAATACTCACTGCGGCTATTGGCAATGTTACTCCCCACCAAGACCAGCCGGTTATCGAAGCTAAACACCGACTTCTTGGCCCTGAATGACGGATCAATAAACGCCGGCCAGCGATCAGGGTTTTCGAGGGTAAAGCCAAAAGCACCGTAGCGCCCTTCCAATTCGGTCGAACCATTGAAGCGAACATTGTTGGTTAGCATGGTGGTATGTTTGCGCGGAGCATCCAACAGCTCCCAAGGCAAATGGATCGTCGTCGCCCCCGGCATCCGGTTCCAATCCCAGCCCTCTTGGCTAAAGCCGTACTCTTTTTCATCACCCCACTTCTGGATCTGCACACTGCCGTGGCTCTGGTAACGGCCATACCGGTTGGCATTGTTGTAGATTTCCGACGACCATACATACCGGTTCCAGCCCTTCATCGTTACCATCTTGTCATCGTAACGGTGGATCCCCATCGCGGCGTAATTGAAGCTATATGCGCCTTGGGGATGGGCTTCTGGCATCACCAGTTGGCCGAACTCCCCAGCAAACCGCTGTGGATCATCGCCGCTGATCCGTAAGTACGCCTGCGCCAGATCGGTATCGGCTGTTCCTTGCTCGGTCCCTGCCAGCGCCAGCCAACGGTAACCGTCTGCAATCTTGTTGAGCGAAATACCGAAGAACGGACGGCGGCCATTGGTGCCGACCCCGGGGTTCGGGTTACTGTACACCCTTGCCGCCAGCATCACCTTCTTCAGGTACTGCCTGGCTGGCTCGGACAACTCGTAAGGGGTTCCTCTTAGCAGGTACGCAACATGGGCTGCCGAGTTAAAGGCAGCAAACGAATACCCCGGGTAGTTGCCCTTGTGGCGAAATGCCGTGCCATCTGGGCGGAAGCCGTCAGCGTAGCCAGCCGGTGTCTGCGCCATATTGCCGGAGATAAACTTGCCGAACTTATGCATCAGGGCAACTCGCTGCTGCTCGTCAGGCTCGAGCAGCAGCATGATCATATGGGCACGGGCCAGAGTATTGTAGTAATCCATGTCCGAGCTTTTTGGCCCGACTTCCATATCAAAACCGCGCTCTTTGAATTCCCGCGAGTACCAGAGCAGTGCCGAATGAATTGGCTCTAATAAACCGGCATCTTTCAGAGACTGCTCCATCAATAGCACCGACGAGTACCAGCTCCGGGTGCCGTAGCCCCAGTGGTGGGTCGCCACCAGCGAGCTGCCATGCTGGAAGCCCTGATCAAGCAGGTGCTCAGACATCAGGATATATTTGTCACGCATTTCAGCACGCACGACAGGATCATCGGTGACATGCCATACCCGGGCAATCTTTTCCATCAGCTCCGAGAACTTGCGCAAATCGACATAGGCCTTCACCCGTGCTTTGTCGTCCGGACTCAAATGGGCTTTCTGATAAATCGTCAGCTGCTTCTTGGTTACGATATGCACGCCGTTGATGATACCATTTTCCTTGCTCAAGCCATATGTACGGTATTCTTTGCGGATAGCATCCAGTGCTTTCTTGCTCGCCTTCATGTCACCGACATAATAGTCAAGCAACTCTTGCTTGATGGTACCTACCGCAGCCAGTTCCTCGGCCGTTACATCCGGCAGGATTTCAGGCAGGCCATAGTCGACCTCGGGCACGGTGATCCTGGTGGTTACCACATCATCAGACCATTGGTAGCGAATATCATCAATACTGACCATCACACGATCAATATACAGCTCGCCCCCTTCCGTCATGCCTTTCGGGGTAATGGTCAGCCCCTTAAGAGTCGAGGCTGGCATCCCCTGCATATCTCGATGAAAAGCCAAGCCTGGCGAGCGCCAACCGGTAAAGTCCAACTTCATGGTAAAACGGCTATTTGCTGCCGAGCCAAACTGGAACTCAAGCTCACCCTCACTGGGCTTTTCATTATAAATCCATACCGAGAAAACCGTCGAAGACTGACGCCCGTATGCTTGGTAGGCTTCCTTAGGTGTGTAGTAGCGAAACTCAGTATCGAGTGTTAGCGGCGCATCCGGCTGCCACTGCCATACCAGTGACTGCTCCCCGTTTACCGCCCGGCGATCCGTGACCGCAACGGTACTGCCATCAGCTACCTTGACATAGTCAGGTACCGCCTTCCCTTCGAATGAGATGATCTGTGCTTGCATCGGATCCTGTGGGTCGGTTTGTTCAACAACACTGGCCGGGGTGATATTGCCTGCAGCCTCTATCTGGCCGCCGGCATATACATTGCCGGACAACACCAGTGAAACCGCGGCGGCCAATACCGATATATGACTTAATCTGTTCATGCCTAATCCTTAATCATTACAGGCAAGTTGCCTGTCGTGTGCGCAAGCAGCCACTTGCGCGCCACGTATCCTTATTGCTGGGTCAACAAGACTTGTAGAGGCTCTGCCCCAACCGTACTAAAGCGTATTTCCGTATGGCCGTTGGCCATATCGTGCAGCGTAACCCCTGCGGACAGCGCAGAAGCCGCCAGCCACCGGCCACGCAGTACCATCCGGTTATCCACCGCAGCGAACGGGTTATCTTTCCATTTGCGAGAGTAGATACTGACCTCTTGCATAATGCCTTCGCCGTCATACTGGCTGCCGTCTCGCCCTTGGTAGAGGTTGAGATCCGGGTTGACGAGTGACAGCTGCAGCAGCTGACCTCGGATTGCAGCCATGACCATGGCGGGTGACGCGACTTGCGCAACCAGCCCGTGAGCGAACTCGGTATCAGCCGCAAATACTGCATATCCAGTTGTCGTTGAAGCACTATCGCTCACGACATGAGCCCGCTCATCGTGCTGGACGACCTGATAAGGGGTATCCTCTGCGCTTGCCAGCTGGCGCGCAAAAGCGTCCAACTGAGCCTGTTCCGGCTGTACCAAGACAGCATACTCATACCGCCCGTCACGCGGCGCTTGGCCGTGGTCGAGCACCGCAGTGGCAAAGGTACCTTGGGTAGCCGAGCTATTTTTCTGGTGTACCGACACCTGCTCGCCCTGTGACACCCTGACATCTTGTGCCGGCGCGACAAAATAGGCATTACCATCAGGATCGCGTAACTGGAGATAGCTCCCCAGTTTGGCTGCTACCGTCTGCTCCGAAGCAGGCATTGGCCGGCCCTCGACCACTGCCTGCTCACCATCGGCATACACGGCATGCTGAAACAAGGTCGTCTGAGTTGGATAAGCCGCCTGTTCGGTGGTGATGCCGCTACCGAGCGCGACAATCCGGTTATCGAAGAAAAAGACCGACTTGTGGGCCTGGAAGCTGGCATCGTATTTAGGATGGCCTTGCAGCACCATGGCATATAAACCGTTTTTCCCATTGCCCACCCCGCCAGCGAAGCTCTGTTCCGAGAGCAACATCTCTTCCAGCCCGCTGAATGTATCGACGTTACGCAACTTGGCATTGAGTGCCTCATAAGGCAGCTGTACGGCAGTGGTTCCCGGCCAGCGGTTCCAGTTCCATCCATCATGGCTAAATGCCCGGGCCTCGCCCTCAGGCCCCATGATCTCGAGTTGGCCGTAGTTAATATAACGGCCGTAGCGGTTGGCATTGGCATAGCTTTCGTGGCTGACCAGATAACGGCTAAAGCCGCGCACTGCCGCCACCCAGTCAGAACGCCGCTGAATCGTCATGCTGGCAAGGTTCATGACCCAGTTGCCCTGCGGCGCGACCCCAGACTCCATTCCTTGCTGCACCAGATAGCGGCCGAACGCATCATCTTTGCCCGCCATCCGCAAATAGGCAGCCGCCATATCCGGATCAATAGCCTGAGTGCCATCTGGCGAACCGGCCATGGCCATGTGCTGGAACGGCACCAGCTCGATAGATTGCTCTCCGTCGGGGTGACGGCCGGTAACAGACATCAGGGTCAACTGGTCATTACTGTAGATTTCTGTCATCGCGACAGCATGCTTGACGGTTTGGTGCGCCTGTGGCGACACGGCGTAAGGCGTACCCGCCAGCGCTTCAATCACAGGCGTGAGCCCTTTCAAGGCTCCTTTGGCATAGGCTGGATAATGCTGGGCATGGTGGAAGACCGAACCGTCAGCCTTGAATCCCCCACCCAGCCCGTCAGAGTGGCTGATAGACTGGGATAACCAGAAACTGAACTGGGACAGCCAGGCCCGGCGCTGCTGCTGATCCGGCTGCATCAGCACGCTGTATAGCATACCTCGTAGCTGGGTATTCATAATATCGACATTGAAATTGGTCATCTCTTCTACCGGACGGTAGATACGCCCTGTGCCTGAATACCATGCCATCATATCGCTGACTTCCTGCGCCAGGCCTTCCCTCGCCAAGAGATCCCTGCTGAGGTAATGGGCTTGGAACAAGGCCCTGAGGGTATACCCCATGTGGTGGGCAGTACCCAATCCACTGCCCGCGGTATAGCCCTGCGTAATCGCATATCGCGTCAGATCCAGATACATCTTTTCAAAAGTACGCCGTTCATCAGCGGCCAAATCACCTCGCAGCACCTGCGCCAGCTCCAGCATATATTCGCCATATTCCCTGAGCAGCTTGACGCCGAACACGGTGTCGAACCCTTCTTGGTTCAGCAGCCCCTTGTTGACTCCCTTGTCGATGAACGTTTTGAGTCGGTTGCTATTATCCATTGGCAGGCCGGTTATTACTCCATTGTGTTCAGCAAGCTGGTAACTGTCGTAACGCGATTTGAGCGCAAGTCGCTGCGTTGGGGACAGTACCTTGTCCTCGGCCGCAATGAATCCATCCAAGGTCTTTTCGATCCCCGTAATCTCCGGATCAGCACCTGCAGAATCCGCCTCCTGACCACTAGTATGCAGCTGGAGGAATTGGGAATAGCGGTACAATGCCAGCCAATGGCGGTTCGGCGCTACATCCGCTGCCATATTGACGTATGGCACAACGGCATCCCTGGTCGGCCAGCGAGGGTCAACTGGAATGCTGGTCATCAGCTGATCAAGGTAGATCTTGCCTGATCCCCCCGCGTGCATCGTCTCGATGACCATCTGATCCATCGACTCGCTCGGCTGGCCCTGCATATCGGAGAACGGTACCAACAGCTGACGCCATCCCGAAAAGTCCATATTGATATCAAACCAGCTAGCTCGCTGTCCCTCGGCCAGAAAAGAAAAACGCAAGGTCCCTGCCAACGGTGATTCGTTGTAAATCCAAGTCGTAAACGTGCTTTGCGACTGATCGGTATTGTTTGCCACAAACGGCTTGTAACCGATAGGCTGGGTAAACATCAGCGTATTGCCCGGCGAAAACTGCCAGGCCAGACTGTGCTGACCATCTTTTTGCAGCGCATTATCGATAGCTACCAGGCTACCGTCCGATGCCGTCACCGTATCGGGCATACCATGCTCAAAGAAGTACATGAAGCCACCCGGCTGGCGATAGGATTCACTGTCCACCGCTACAGGCTCCGTTGCCAGTGCCTGCCCTTGCAGCCCCATTGCCACCGCCAATACCAACATTTTTACGCCATTATTTTTCATCTTGCTTAATACCATCCCTGATTAAAACGAGTACGTGCCGCGGCCGTAGTACATAGTGGTTTCCTGGCTATCACTCCATAGGTATTGGGCACCGATATGCCAGGAAAAACTGGTGTTGGTTTCCCAAACCAGATCGAGGTGGGTTTCGTAGAAAAAGTCATCGGCCTCACTGACCGGCAGAGTGAAGCTGGCACCACCGCTGGCCAGCCTTGCTGTGGTGGTCAGGTTGTGATCGAGTAGCTCCTGCTGGGCCTTGAGTTTTAGCTGGGTCGCAAACACCCCGACACGGGTATCAAGCCGGTGGGCAAGTTCCAGTCCGATCCCTAGGTTGAAGGTTTCATACTCTTGCTTGTCGTAGGCCAACGCGGCAGGAGAACCCGATGACTTGGTCAGCTCACCGGCTTTGTTGTATTCGCGGACATAATTTTCCTGGTAATCTTCAACCTTGACCAAGGAGTAGTCGGCATAAAGGGACGGCAGAAAAGTCAGCTCGCCGACATAGACCGGAAACTGCCAGTCAAGCAGCAACGCAAAGCTCTGGCTGTTGAATCGCGCGGTCGCTTGTGACTGCCCATCAGCCACCAGACTGTCACCGATAGAACGCTCGGAACGATTACTGTTCCAGCCGGCCAGCCCCTGCGCTGAGAAATACATATCACGCCACTGGTAAGTCCCATAGAGTGCAGCCTGGTAGGTATCGATATCCAGCCGCTGGTTATAGAGCCGGCTTTGGCTATTGATTGACTGCTGACTAAATGCGACCCCGAGGATCGAGTCTTCCGACATCACCCGGTCGTAACCTATGGCTATCCCTGATGAATCAGCGTCATAGCCATCAAAACGGTTGGTCCCTTCACTGGTGACAAACGAGGTTGAGTCCGTTCCAAGATAGGTTACCCACAGTGAGGTACGGGCCGAGTCACCCAAGATATAATCGGAGGTACGCTTGCGCACTGCATTCGCAAAAACATTCTGCGCGGTAGCCACGTTGTAGATACTGGCGCCACTCCGATCGGGGGTTATTTCTCCTGCCAACCTGGCGGCCTCCTCGCTCGTGGTCACCGCGGCAAACAAGTCCAACAGCTCCTGGTTATTGTTTGCCCGTGCCTGCTCTTCCAGCAATTTCAGAACATAAACCTCGGTCGAGTCTGCGCCTCCTGCGGCGGCAAGATCAGCAATGCCGGAAGAGGCTGCCGCCGTGGCAGCGTACGCCAGCCCCATTCCTGTAAAAGCCAACCCCACTATCCCCCGATGTAACCTTCTACCGCGCTCAACAGCCATTCCCTATCCCTCTCAGCTGACACTTATCAAATACCGACATACACATTTTCGCTTCCTTGTTCTGAAGCCACCCTGCTTATGAAAAGCTTCATTATACTTACGAAAACCTTCGTTTAAGTGATCAATGTTTTAATTTTCTTATTTTTAGTTTTCTTTTTGTTTCGTGATGAAGAACACGAAAGAAAATGAAAGCACAAATATAATAGACTCAACTTTTGCTGCCACAAGCAGACGGCCACTGGCCACCTGAGGGTAACTGAATCACTACAACGGAGGTCCCGAGACTCATGTCTGTCGCTAAGGGAATACATCAACGACGTGTTAAACCAATTTATTCTGCCATGCTCGCTTCACTGGCGGGGTTGTCTGCCATGCCGTCAACGGCGATGGCAGATACAGCGGACTTGTATAACCAATTCATCAAGGACGGAACGGTAACGGTTGTACTCCTCAACCACGGCAAGACGACCGAAAAATACTTCCGTGACACGAAAAACGATATTGACGGCATGGATCGGCAATATGAATGGGGACAGTCAGTCGGGTTGTTCTTCCGCTCAGGCAAAGTTCCAACGCTGAGCGACAACGTCACCCTAAGCGCCAACCTGGGCTACAGCTATATGTTCAAGCTGGCGGATTCCTATCCTGGCGGGGTGCACAACTGGAATGCCGGGGAAAAAATCTTTATCAGCGAAGACTGTTTTTGGTCCGGTGGCGAACCGGGAAAAGGCCAGTACAAGTGTAATGAAACCAGTGGATACGGCAAACTACCGGTAGCCAACGTGCAAATGAACTGGGGCAAGGACCGCAGCAAGAGCGGCTTCATGAAGATCGGTGATGGCTTCTACAATACCGGGATGATCACCACAGCTACCGATGATGACGCCCTGCTATCAAGTTACCGCGGCGTGATGGCGCAACAGCATTATAATGGCTATACCTTCGACGGCGCCTATGTCATTGGATTTATGTCGGGTAACGACGATACCATGCGCGATCTAAGCGGAAACGCTAACTACTATGCGCCCGATCCGCTTAACTATGACTACCTGTATACCCTAAGGGTACGCAAGAAGTTCGACGAACCCGGCGGGTATCAGGTTGCTTACGGCGAAGCAAAAGATTACCTGCGCCGCTTCCACTCCAGCGCCTATTACACCTTGGGTATCACGCCTCAGACCAACCTCTTCATGCAGGCGCAGTATTATTACAACCACAAGGCCGGTGATCTGTGGGATCAGGATGTTGAAAAAGGACTGGCATCGTTTGACGAATACGCCTCGGCACTGTCGTATGAGTTTCGACTCAACTATGACGCCTGGCAGCTGTTATATGGCTTTACCAAAATCAATGCCCCGCGTGAAAACGGCAGTGCCAATGGTGCCTTCAGCTATGGGTTTGGTAACGCCAAAGGTTACCTGAAGCTGCCGACAAGCGGCAACTACCACGGCTTCCGCCGAGACGGCGAGGAAGCAATGGTGGTCGGGGCGAAATACGACTTCCGTCACATTGGCCTGCAAGACCTGAATCTGGAGTACCGCTACCACTGGGGTAAGGCGCCAATTCAGAACAAATACAGCGGCGATACCGACTACGGCCGGGAAGAGGAGCATGCTATCACCCTCAACTACTACCCGCGCTCAGGGCTGCTCCGTGGACTGAATGTTAACCTCAAGCAGGCATTCTACCGACCAGACGAAACCCTGGGGCAACTGCAGCCTGGCGATATCAGTGAAAAGGCCGACAAAACGGCTACCAAGCTGATTGTCAGCTACAGCTTCCGTATCTAGCAGTCCAAGACAGGCAGCGGTGTTGCCCCCCATAAAACCGCTGCCTGTGCTCCTGATTGGGTCGGCTATCGCTCGATATCCCAGAGCTTGGGGATCTTGATCGCCGACCTTTGACCCACCTAACAGCTTTCTGCCTGCAATCCCGCTACACTCCGCGCCGTTTATTCCTATATCAACGTATAGATTTATGGCAACCATTAAAGATGTCGCCCAGTTGGCGGGGGTATCCACCGCGACCGTATCACGGGTGATAAACCGCTCAGCTTATGTTGAGCCCGTCACGCTGGAACGGGTCGAGAAAGCAATCAAAAGCCTCAATTACCAACGTGACGCCAGGGCAACCGCCCTTGCCAGCCGCTCAAACAACACGCTCGGCCTGCTGACCGGCAATCTGGCTGATCCCTTCTTTGCGCTTATCGCCAAGCACGTGGAAGAAATTGCCCGCCAGCATGGCTGCCAGCTGGTGGTGGTCAGCGGTGGCCACAATGCCCAGCGGGAAAAGGAAGGACTGGACTTTCTGATCAGCCAAGGCTGCGAGGCCATGGTCGTCCACTCAAAGATGCTCGACGACTCGATGCTACTGAGATACAGCGCCCAGTTACCCGCGATGGTATTGCTCAACCGCACCATTCCTCAAATCGCCAATCGCTCGGTATGGGTCGACAACCGCAAGGGGGCAGCCGAGTCGGTCAGCTATCTCATTGCCCAGGGCCACCGCAGGATAGCCTGTGTCACCAGTGACTTACCGATAGAAGATCGGACGGATCGATTGGAAGGCTATCGGGATGCGATGCAGCAGGCCAACCTAGTCGTAGAACCTAACTGGATCATCAACCAAAACTTCAGTGAGCACGGTGGCGAGCTGGCTGGCGAACAATTACTTAGCCAATGCCCGGAAGTCACTGCGGTTGTTACCTTCAACGATGTGATGGCGGCAGGACTGATGGCCAGCCTGCATTCCCATGGGCTACACGTCCCCAATGATATATCCATTGTCGGCTTCGATGACGTGCTGCTGGCCCGTTACCTCTACCCTCGCCTGTCGACCATGCACAACCCGATCGACGAGATGTCGAGTCACGCGGCCAAGCTGGCACTGAAGCTCAAAGCCACAGGATTGAATCCGCCGAGCGAACACCAATTCGAGGCAACCTTGGTCGAGCGGCAAACCGTTGCAAGCCCTAGGAAAGCCATTCTGCTCGAAAAACTGTGATGAAACTCATATGTACACACCCCATGTAAGCGCTTACATGAAACCAGCATCTAGGTCTCATTTTACGAGCGGGGCCGCTCTTAACATTGTGTCATTGAAACAGACGTGTACTTACTTGAAGAGGACAACACAATGACAAATACAAAGCCTCTGCCATCACTTCCGCTGGCGATAGCCCCTATCGCGGTAATGTTTGGCTTACTGGCAATTGGTTACGGCATGCTAGGACTGCGTATCGAACCACTACTATTAGTTTCAGCCGCGTTTACCGGCTTTATCGCTTACCGCATGGGCTACAACTGGGATGACATCATGGGAGCTATCGTTGAGAAGCTCGCCAAAGCCATGCCAGTTATCCTTATTCTGGTCTCTGTCGGTGGCTTGATTGCCAGCTGGATGATCAGCGGCACCATTCCTTACATGGTGTACTGGGGTTTGAAAGTTATCAGCCCTGAATACATCTTGATTGCCGCCTTCTTTGTCACCAGCATCGTATCGGTGTGTACCGGTACGTCTTGGGGCTCTGCAGGTACTGTGGGTGTGGCGCTAATGGGTGTGGCTGCGGGTTTGGATGTTTCTCTTGCCGCGGCTGCAGGTGCCGTGGTTTCCGGTGCTTACTTTGGCGATAAGATCTCCCCGCTTTCAGATTCAACTAACTTCGCGCCGGTCGTGTCTGGCACCACCCTTTATGAACACATCCAGCACATGCTCTATACCACACTGCCAGGCTTTGTCATTGCCTCAGTGGTGTTCTTTTTCGCCGGTCAGCACGGCGATATCGCCGGTGTCGCCGAGCCGCAAAAAGTCGTTGAGATCTTGGCTGGCCTTGAAAGCCTGTATAACCTGAACATCCTGCTGGTTATTCCACCAGCGATGATCCTATGGGGCGCGTTAACCAAGAAACCAGTGATCCCTCTGATGCTGACCGCATCGGCCATTGCGCTAGGTCTGGGGATGGTTTTCCAAGGTTTTAGCCTACAACAAGGCTTCCAGGCCTATGTCGACGGCTTCAACATCAGCATGTTCAGCGACAACGGTCATGCAGTAGACGCTATCATTCCAGATGTGGCCAAGCTGCTTAACCGCGGTGGCTTGTTCTCGATGATGAGCACTATCCTGTTGGTATTCTGCGCCTTTGCTTTCGCCGGAATCCTTAGCCTGACGGGTGCGCTCAATGTCGTACTGGGCCATTTCCTACACCTGATCCGCACCACGGGCCAATTGATCCTGTCTACCGTTATCGCCACTATCACCGTTGTGTTCACCACTTCCGACGGTAAGCTGGCGCTACTGATTCCGGGTGAACTCTTCCAGAACGCCTACCGCAAGATGGGACTAGATACCAAGAACCTGTCCCGTACTATCGAAGATGCCGGCACCATCATTGAACCACTCGTCCCTTGGACGGCAGCGGGTGTATACATGGCAGGTACCTTGGGCGTCTCGACCTTGGATTACCTACCATGGGCTATCCAGTGTTACACCGGGGTGATCTTCGCCATCATTTACGGCTTCACCGGCTTCGGTATTGCCAAAGCGCCAGTCGCTCAGGCATCAGAACAAAAAGAACAAGCAGCAAACCATTCAGCAGTTGCTGAAGCGAAATAAGGTAACACCATGACAGTAACTTTCGACCAGGTTCATGACCGCCGCTCAACCGGCTCGCTCAAATGGGATTTCATGACCGAAAAGCTGGGTCTAGACTCCGAAGAGCGCCTACCAATGTGGGTATCGGATTACGATTTCCAAGCGCCACCGGCGGTACTGGAAGCGCTTAACCAGCGCATTGGACATGGCATCTTTGGTTATGCCGAGCGCAACAACGACTATTACCAGGCGATCATCAACTGGTATCAGCAACAACACGGGATCAAGATAGATCAAAGTTGGATCACCACTGTACACGGTGTTCTACCCGGCCTGTCGATGCTGATCCAGATGCTGACGCAATCTGGCGACAAGGTGGTGATGCAGACCCCGGGTTACGGCTCGTTCCGCAAGATCACCGAGCTGAACGATCGTGAAATTGTTGCCAACCCGTTGGTCAATGACAACGGCGAGTACCGGATGGATCTCAACCACCTTGAGCAATGCTTTACACAAGGCTGTAAGGTGATGATCTTCTGTAACCCGCACAACCCTGTGGGCAAAGCCTGGTCGCAAGAGGAAATCCTGGCGCTGGCCGAGTTGTGTGAGCGTTATCAGGTATGGCTGCTCAGCGACGAGATCTGGGGGGACTTGGCCATGCCTGGGCATCAGTACCACTCTGCGCTGTCGTTACCTGAGCGTTTGCAGCAGCGCCTTGTTGTTGCCACCGCGGCCAGTAAGACCTTTGGCCTGTCGTCACTGCGGATCTCCAATTTCCTGATCCCGAACAGTGAACTGAAAGCCGCGTTTGTCCGCCGGCTTGATGCCCATGGCATGGATGTGTACAACAGCCTGGCAATGTGTGCCGCAACGGCTGCATATCAGACTTCAAGCGATTGGCTCAATGCGCTTAAGCTCTACCTGCAGGGCAATATCGATATACTGGCGACTTTTCTTGAAAAAGAACTCCCAGCCCTTCGTTTCCAGCCACCGCAGGCCGGCTATTTAGCGTGGGTAGATTGCCGTGGATTAGGGCTTGGTGATGATGTTCTCGAGAAGAAATTGGTTAACGCAGGCATAGTGCCAAGTATGGGGATTGCCTTCGGTACTGAAGGTTCAGGCTATATCCGCTTGAATTTGGGCTGTCCGCGAGAGACCTTGCTTGAGGCTTGCCAGCGTATGAGAACTGCACTCACGAACTAAATTTCTCATTCCGGAAAATAAAAGGATCTGACCATGTCAGATCCTTTTGGTTTTTAAACCACGCAAATCTCCCTGTCGGGTGAAAGTGCTGGCGAAACAGCTAAGCATATTGCTATATGGCACAAACGCTGTATAAAGACTTAACAAGTGCATTTATGAACAACATCACTTACTTAAGCGGAAATTAAGGAGATATATGGCCGTTCTAGACATTCTCACTGCACCGGATCCTCGGCTGAAGGTTCAAGCTGAGCAAGTACAGAATACAGAATCCGTGCAGCCCCTAATCGATGACATGCTGGAAACCCTCTACGCTACCGACAATGGCATTGGCTTAGCGGCAACACAGGTTGGTCGAAAAGAAGCGATCGTCATTATCGACTTATCAGAAAACCGAAATGAGCCACTTATTCTAGTAAACCCAAAAGTCGTCTCTGGTACTGGTAAAGCCTCGGGGCAGGAAGGCTGCTTGTCTGTACCCGGCTATTATGCGGATGTTGAGCGTTTTACTTCCGTTGTTGTCTCAGCCCAGAATCGCCATGGCCATCCGATTACAATTGAAAGTGACGACTTCCTGGCTATAGTGATGCAACATGAAATCGACCACCTGTCAGGTAACTTATTTATCGATTACCTTTCCCCCCTCAAACGCCAAATCGCGATGAAGAAAGTTAAAAAACACTTAAAAACACAACTTTGATTGTCAAAAACGGACAGTGGAAGTGGCGACTCCCTGCTACTTCCACCTCAAGTTTCCTTCAGGGCTTTATAAGCTTTCTTTATTTTGACGGCGGCGCCAACCGGAAAAACCGAGCATTCCCATACCGAAAATAGCCAGTGATGATGGCTCGGGAATATCAACGACGGGATCATCACCACTGTCAAACTCAATGAAACCATTAAACGTAGGATCGTGTATTTCACCACGTTGAATGAAAGAATCCACCACGACAGATCCTTCAATTGGCGTCGCATTCGTCAGGGCCGCTAATGGAGCCAATAAACTACCATTGAGCTGTTTGGTTAAATCAATCGTTTGAGCTTCATAAAAGTTCCAGATAATGAGCTCTCTGGTTTGATCATTGACAATATTGCCCACAGCATTAGCCGAGAATGTCGTATCCGTAATTGTTGTACCGCCAACATTCATGACAATTGCTGACGGAGTTTGCGAATTAAAATTGACATCGTACTGCTGAATGAAACTGTTTCCAAAGAAGTCAATGGCTTGAAAATCAAACACCGCCACATCACTGCCTAAACTATTATTGACGTCGAAGGATGCCGGGCCGCAACATGACAAGGGAGTCGTCAGTATAGAATTAGCCGTCAGGTTTTGCAGATAACTCGAAAAACTGGTTAATTCATTTTGAATATCAACCAAGTCGTAAGCAGTGATATTATTGGTAAGAGCCCCGCCCCCATTGAGATTGATGATGCCATTATTGGTCCCGCCGATGGCAGCACCATAGCCATTATTGATATTTACAGTAGCATTGTTATTACCACCGATGATCATAGCATCTTCAGGCCCCGTAGCTGTCGGTAAATGAATACCGTAATTCGAGGTTGTTCCGTTGATATCCCCCATTACAATGGCTTTACCTTCAACTTCACTGTCTGAGTCTAAATCCCCAAATACAATCAAGTTATATTCATTTAATATATCAATTGCCGTCGCGTTAACCGAAAGCGATGTCAGTGAAATGAATATTAGCGGTATACATTGATTCCATACTCTCATTGTGCGCTCCATTGTATGCTTATACCTTAGAAAGCTTATATGGGTTCCCCACTTTTTCAAACTGACAAGACTATAAATTAGCCTTTCTAAATTTACCCTGTTAAAACTTGAAGACATAGCCTCATATTATGTCTTAAAAATCAGACAATAATTCCTTGAGCTAGTTTTAGCTTTTATTCACCATTGCTTTTGAAATTATTCATTCGCGGTTTATATTATTTTCTCACTACATGACAGATACAATTAACAGAAATCTTCTTTGTTGCAGCAGTAACACTAAACTAAGCCAGCTTCTATGACATTTTTTGCTATATCTATAAATAGCATTTATCGTTAAGCCAGTTATCCTAAGCTGTTAACTCACTCACCGCCAAGCCAAACAAGAAAAGCCCGTGAGAATAGTGAACAATGTGAAAGTGCGATAGCTCTCAGAAATGCCCCGTCAAATAAAGTAGCATAGCAAACCTAATATCAGCTGCCTGTAAGGCACTTGGCAGTACTAGAAACCGAGAAACAACAATGCAAAAAGTTAATGATTTTGATATCAAATTGCTTCACCTTTTTATTACCATTGTCGAATCAGGCGGCTTTTCTGCAGCGCAATTTAAACTAAACATGCATCAGTCCACCATCAGTACCAAGATGAATGACTTAGAAACACGGCTAGGCATGACCCTGTGCCATCGTGGTCGAAGAGGGTTCAGGCTAACCAGTGACGGACAAAAGATTTACCAGTACAGTAAAGAGCTCTTTAAGGATATCGCCCGATTTGAATGCCGACTCGATAGTATCCGCAATGTTTCTCATGGCCATATCCACCTAGCCCTCACCGACAATTTGGCCACCAACCCGCAGTGCAGAATTCAGCAGGCTATCCGTCACTTTTGTAACGACTTCCCTAGAGTCACCATCGATACCGATATCCGGGATTCCTACCAAATAGAGATGATGCTGCTGGAAGGAAAAATTGAGCTGGGGATCACCTCATCAGAAACACCAAAAGATGGCCTGAACTACACTTTTTTATTCAATGAAAAACAATGTCTCTACTGCTCGGCTGAGCACCCCATCCTGAACCTCGCCCGAGAGGTTCAGGTCGAGGATTTGCTTAAATACCCTATCGTCGAGCGCGGTCTGGCGCATAAAATCACCCCGCTCAGCGAAGCCAAGGATTTGATGCACCTCGCCAGCAGTACCAATATGGAGGCAACGGCACACCTGATCTTATCTGGTAACTTTGTCGGCTACCTACCCGATCACTATGCCTTTATCTGGGAGCAGCGCGGTGAAATGGTCAAAGTCAACGCACCTTCGCTCGAATACCTTGCGGATTTCCATCTAACCACCCTAGATTCAAAAGAACAGTCTCTCGCTGCAGCCCAACTGATGAATGCGATTGTCAACGTTCATCATAATCAGGATAAAGACTTACACACAGCCTAACACCTTATTACTTATAACTTATCAGCGGGATAAAACTTCTTATCCCGCCGATTTGATTTCACTATTTTCAATACATCGAATATAGGCAAAGTAACCATCTTAACCCCGCTATTTATTATCCCACTCAAAAAGCGCTAAATATTTACAAATAAAATCATACCCACCTGATATGCAGCCATAAAAGCCATTTTTATTTATTCAGGCGGGTTTATTACAAAGGTAAATCAATGAGCGTTTATCCATGCATTAATATTCGATTAAATACGATCACCCAAAATGCGCAACATATGGTAGCTACCTGTAAAAGCCATGGCATTTCCCCTGCAGGCGTGACCAAACTCGCCTGCGCCTATCCGGAAGTCGGACAGGCCATCATCAACGGTGGTATTCACCTACTGGCTGATTCCCGTATTGCCAACCTCAAAAAGCTGCAACAACTTGATGCCGAAAAGATGTTACTCCGGTTACCGGCAATCAGCGAAGCCTGTGAGGTTGTCCGCTATGCAGATATTTCCCTGAACTCTGAGCTGGCAACCTTGCAAGCCCTTTCCGCTGAGGCCGTCAAACAACACCGGCAGCATCAAGTCATTCTTATGCATGATTTGGGCGATCTTCGTGAAGGCGCATTCTTTGAGGAGGAGACGTTGGCTCTTGCCCGTCTGGCCATCACCCTGCCGGGCATCGAACTGGTTGGTCTTGGTACCAACCTAGCGTGCTATGGCGGTGTCGAGCCCAGTAGCGAAAACCAGAGTAGCTTGCTCACCATTGCCGCAAAGATAGAAACCGAAAACCAGATTAAGCTGAAGTATGTAACGGGTGCCAGCTCGGCCGGACTGAATATCATGCAACGCGGAGAGCTCCCTCGCGGGGTCAATCAGCTGAGATTGGGGGCCTCTCTGCTAATGGGGATCGGGCTTAATGATGATCCAGTTCCCAATACCCGCCAGGACACTTTTGATCTGTCAGTAGAAATTATCGAAATAAAGGTCAAACCCTCGTTACCAGCCAACTCCACAGCATTGGATGCCTTTGGCAATAAACCTCAATTTATTGACCGCGGGCTCCGCAAACGCGCCATCTGTGCCATTGGCAAACAAGATGTCGATATCAATCAAATCACCCCGCAAGACAGCAGCATCCTTGTCATTGGCGGTAGCAGTGATCACTTGATCCTGGACATCAGTGACAGCGACATCAACTACCGGGTTGGTAGCTTGGTTACATTCAACCTGTCATACAGCGGTGTCTTGCAGTGTATGACCTCCGAATACGTTAACAAGCATTTTATCTAGTTTCGCCTTCTACACAGAGCGGGCCGTACATGCCCGCTTTTACACGCCGCCATGTAATTTACAGCTTTCCTTTACTGTTCTTTGTTATCCCCGTTCATTTCCTTATCCATCATATTGTGCGTGTAATTTCCCGGCAGCCTATTCACCGCTTAAATATATATTCTCGAACACAGGACTCTTTTTATTCGTCACGTTAAATTATGCTGAAACAGAAAAACCACCAGCAATATTAATTACTGGTGGTTTTGCTATTACCTTAATCCTAATTAATTACATCATTGCGCCAATGCTTAAAGTGGCCATGATGAGCACAGTCAGCATACCGATAAGCGGAGCGACCCATTTAAGCCAGCGGACGTACGGCACGCGCGCAATGGCCAGTCCCCCCATCAGTACTGCTGACGTTGGTGTCACCATATTCACCAAACCGGATGCAGATTGGTAAGCCGTCACGACCAAATCACGGCCTACACCGGCAAAGTCAGCAAGAGGTGCCATAATCGGCATGGTCAATACGGCCAAGCCTGAGGAAGAAGGAACGACGAACGACAATAACACCTCAAGCCAATACATAACGTTGATGAAAACGATAGAAGACAGGCCCGTAACGGCGTGCTCGGCATAGTTCAATACGGTATCGGTGATCATTCCGCGGTCCATGATGACGACAATACCTCGGGCAATACCGATGATCAGGGCTACGCCCAACAAATCACGGGCACCGTTGATGAAACTGGATGTTAACTCCTCTTCGCTCATACGGGCGACTAAGCCAATGATGATGGTGGCAGCCAGGAACATGGCAGAAATTTCGGCCATCCACCACCCAGCCATAGCCACGCCGTAGATCATGATTCCGAACGATGCGGCAAATAGCGCCAGAATGATTTTGCGCGTTGTGGTAAATTCCAGCAGTTCATCAGACTGATTACCAAGGAAGAAGGCTTTGTTTTCTTCGTATTTGTCATAAACGATAGACTTGGTCTTGTCTTCACGAACCATTTTGGCATAGCGCATGACATAACCGACACAGATCACCCAACCAATCAGCAATATCGCAAAACGTGGTTCGATCCCATCTGTAAATGGGATGCTCGCAGCATTGGAGGCAATGACGGTGGCGAATGGGTTAATGGTTGAGCCAAGACTACCGATCCCGGCGCCTAGCTGCACGGTTGCCGCTGCGACCAAAGGGTCAAAGCGTGCTAGCATCATGACAGGAACAAGCAATGTATAGAAGGGAATGGTCTCTTCGGCCATACCGTAAATCGTCCCCCCTGCAGCGAACATCGCCATCAAGATGGGGATCATCAGCTCTTCCCGCCCTTTGAACCGTGCGGTTACACGCGCAATACCGGCATCAATCGCCCCCGTTTTGGTCACCAAGCCGAGGAAGCCACCGATCACCAGAATGAACAGGGCAACGTCGATCGCTGCCGCCTCATAGCTGTTGTGGTCATAAAAACCGTCTATCGGTGCCAGCAGGATATCCACGAAACCCTGCGGGTTGCTGTCTATGGGTTGGTAAGTACCACTTATAGGTACTTCTCTACCAAGCTCCTCATTCATCACGCGCTCATACTGACCTGCAGGAACTATCCAAGTCAGCAATGCTACAAACGCAATAAGGGCAAAAAGAATGGTGTAGGCTGAAGGAAATTTGAAGTTAGCAAAAAAGCCAGTTTTCTCTTCTTTTGTCGCGGTTTGGGTCGTCATTATTATCTCCTTGTCTTGCTACTGTCGCCAGTAGAAAACGGTCACTCTATGTACCAAACACTGAATAGAAATCGTTATTGGGAAAAAGAATTCATAGCATTATTCAAAGTTGTCTTTTATTAATACGTCACCATCCAAAATCATTGTTTTTCCTTTGGCAATTACGGAATGAATCGAGAAGTCATCATTAAAAATGCAGATATCTGCATCACAACCTAATTCAACTCGACCTTTATTTATTCCTAATGTATCGGCAACGTTAGCTGTCATCATTGCAATAGCCTGCTCTGGTTCAATACCTACATTGATTAGTTTCGGTAAAAATTCCAGGTTGCTATCACAGCTTGCCGCAACAATACCGGTAAGCTCGCCTTGCTCATTAAATTCCGGCAGGCTGCCATTGCCATCTGAGCTGGTGGTAATTCGGTCTGCAGCGACTCCAGATTCGAGGGCATGTTTTATCATCTGCTCTTGATCAGCAAAATTGCCAGGCGCAGACGTAATATCGATTTTCCCGCCTTTCAGGGCAAAGCCAATCGCTTCGTCAAACAACCCTGAATTGCGCTCGAGGTGGGTCGGCGAGAAATGCTTGATCGGTATCCCCATATCGAGGAGCTCATTGATCTTGTCAAATGCGTTGGGCAGATCGCCCATATGAATATGCAGTACACCTCGCTTGCCAGATAGCATCCCGGCAACCCTGATATCTGAGGTAATGCGAGCCAGTTCCTGTGTTGTTGGGAAAGAACAGCGGTGATCAGCCAAAGCGATTTTTACACCCAGAACAGACGGAATAAAGGCAATATCATCCCGAATCGCCCCGGTAATGGTCTTGGTTGGGACCTCGTAGGAGCCGGTATACATGTAAGCAGTCATGCCACTTTCCGTCAGTGCGGCGGCTTTGGCATACAAATCTCGAGGCGAGCGCGAGATACCATCGGTTCCCAGCACACCGATAACCGTGGTAGTGCCGGCCTGCAGCAGTTTTTTAAGGCTAACCTGCGGCACTCGGCTGCCAAAACCGGACTCTCCGCCACCGCCGATAAGGTGAACATGTTGATCAATCAATCCCGGCGTGGCGATTTTCCCGCAGCAATCAATCGTCGTGAGACTCGGCAGCCCGCAGACATTTAGGTCGGGCTCAATGGCGAGTATCTTTCCTTGTCCGATTAAAATATCGGTCTTGCCGACTTTATTGGGATTATAGAGATTCGTATTTTTCAGTAGGGTAAACATGATTCCTCTTCCTTTGGGATCGGTGATTTTTGATAACCGGACATATCAGACGGTCAAAAGGAACAAGCAAATAGAAGCGAGGCTTGGGTTATGGTTCTGCATATAAAGTACCTGCTGTCCTACCTTTGCTTGTTGGTTGTCGACATTGAACGCCTATTAGAGCAAAAGATAAATAGCGAGGTTGGGATAGTTACTTTGCGTGAAATCGATGTATTGAAAGCAAGAGGTAATATAATCATTTATATCATTAACTTACAAAGCAAACATTACTCTTAACCCTAGCTGTGTTAGACTCCCCGCAAGCAAGCACATTAGTGCTTGCTCGTTTTTATCGAACATATCGAGGCCCGATTTGAAATATTTTTCTCTTGTATTCATGCTAATAGCAGCACCTAGCTATGCGCAATCCCTGTGCCAACCCAATGAGGACTATATTACGGGTTGTGAGCTTCGAAATGGAAAAACCGTGAGCTTTTGCACCGGCAGCGAGGGGCTGACTGTTTACCGTTATGGCCGTGCCGGACAGGTGGAGCTTGCCGTCACTGAGCCTGAAGCCGGTACGATGCAGTTGAGCGGTGAGTCTTATTCTCGAGGTGCCGCATCCGAATACCAGGCAATGAACGGCAAATACCACTATAGCTTTACCGACGCAATATACGGCAACAATGATGCAAGCTACTTGATGCTAGAACTGGAGCATCGTGGCTACGAGGTACCTTGGCTGAATGAAAATAGCTTGTCACATCATACGATCAACAAGTCGTTAACCGTATCGCATGAAAACAAAGGAGAACTCACCTCTCTTTTGTGTCACGACGACAGCCATTTTTATGGTATGCCTCATAATGAGGGCCAATATATCCATATCATGAGAGAGGTGAGCAATAAGTACCATACTCAATGGCCGGAATCGATTTCCCAGTGCCAGGCCGACACCCGTTCTTGTGTCGCTATCTATGAAGATTTCAAACAGGAGTTCGCTTTGGTGTATTTTCTACCGGTTGAAAGCAGTGAATATATCAACCACAAGGCCTATTTGATCAAATCGGCTACGGGCGCAATGGCTGAAATCTCCCTCTCCCTCTTTACCACCGAAGCTATAGTTCACTCACTCGCTAACGCATTTCACCTAACGGTTGACGGCCAGCAGACGGTTGTTTCACTTGAACCTGCCAAGTAGGTGAGCGGCCCCTACCTTAGATAACTGAATATGTGTCGCCAGCTGGCACTGAATCAGCTCGCTCGCTTTGCAACCTGCATAGCAGAAGCCAATATGTTATTCTCAGTAAACGATAATCAATTTCACTAACAATTTGGGATAACCTGCCGTGCTTTCTTACTGTTTTGTCGGTTTCAGCATTGAACAAGGCCATACTGAATCCCCCTTAAAGAACGCGTTTCATGACTAAAACACAATTTTTTGCGCACTTTCTGCGTATGAATCGCAAGTCATACATACTGGCGATTTTTTTCATTTTTCTCGTTAACTGGCTCCAAGTCGAAATCCCCCGTTATATCCAGTTGGCCATTGATCTTATCGACAACGGCTCACCAGATGGCCACCAGCAGCTGACAACCTATGTGAGCATCGTGGTATTCATGGCTATTGCCATGGTTGTGGTTCGCATTTGGTCACGCATGTACGCACTTAATCCTGGCCGCGTTACAGAGGCAGCCCTCAAGAATATACTGCTGCACAAGTTGACCCGCTTACCCAATAACTTTCATAGCCAATTTGCATCAGGAAAGCTCATCTCGATCATCAATAATGATTTAGGTGGCGTCCGCCTGCTGTTTGGCCTTGGCTTCCTGCAATTTTTCAATGTCTTACTTGCGCTATCTCTCACACCTCTCTGGATGTGGCGCATTTCACCCGAGCTGACACTTTACTCCGTGATTCCTATCATCATCGCTTTTGTGATTTTCCGTATCGGCTTTAAACAAATGAAAACACTGCATATGGAACATATGCGCCGGTTGCAGAACCTCTCTGCCCAGCTGATGGGTTACTTGTCCGGGATCGATCTTATTAAGAGCGAGCAGATGTCTCCGTGGGTAAAAGACGAAGTCGAAAAGCTTAACCAACAACTGCTTCACTGCCGGATGCAGATCACCCGTATTCAGGTGTTTTTTATGCCTGTGCTGGATTACGCCAACAACCTCATGAAGATTGTTATCCTCGGACTTGGCGGTTATATGCTGATGAGCCAGCAGCTCACTTTAGGCGAGATAACGGCTTTTCTCAGCTATTCTGTCTTACTGGCTATGCCGCTGATGCAACTAGGGCGAATTGCGACCATCTATCAGCGCGGCATGGTTGGGATCGAAAGCGTGCAAACTATCCTCAATGCTGAGATCCCAGAGCAAGATGCAACGTCTCTGACGCACAATGAGCTTGATGCCTTACAGGCAGAAACGTTATCAGTACGAAACCTGAGTTTCAGCTACCCGGGTGACGAGGCTTTAGTTCTGGATAACGTCAGTTTCGATATCCCCCCGGGTAAAAAAATCGGTGTTCTCGGCAGCATCGGGGCAGGAAAAACCACTCTGGTCAACTGCCTCAATCACCATCTGGATGTACCGGCAGGCAGCGTTTTCCTCGGCGATAAAGACATCACCACTTTTGCCCGCTCCGACCTGCGCCGCTATATCAAAACGGTCACACAAGACCCGTATCTATTCTCGGCAACGGTAGAGGATAACATTCGCTTCGGCAGCCACGCCCCGGACATTGCGAAAACTCAAGTCGATGAAGTGTTGTCACTTAGCCAACTTTCTGGTGATGTTGGCCGTTTTGAGAACGGCGATCAAACCTTGGTCGGCGAAAAAGGGATCATGCTCTCCGGTGGCCAGAAACAACGTTTGAGCATTGCCCGAGCCCTGCTTGAGCCAAGTGATTTGATCATCTTGGACAATGTCTTGTCTGCGGTTGATTACGAGACAGAACGCAAGATTCTGGAAGGCTTGTTTGACCGTTTGCAGAATCAATCCGTCCTCGTCGTCTCCCATCGCGTTAACGCCCTCGAATATATGGATGAAATCATTGTTCTCAGTGAAGGAAAGGTGATTGCCAAAGGTGATCACACTACCCTGCTCCAAACTTGCCCTTACTATTTTGATACCTGGAAACTGCAACAGAGCGAAGCGGAGGCAGCAGCATGTTAAAGGGCATTGATGTTAAATACCTAAAGCACTTTTTTAAATTTGCCAAGAAATACAAAGGCTCTGCCATCCTGGGTATTTCCATGTTGCCGCTCACCATTGCAACCAGTTTGCTGTTCCCATGGCTGATTATCCAGGTGATTGATACTCACCTATCGCAGGAAAACACCAACGGCATGTGGCTATATATCATGGCCCTTGTTGGGGTTTTGATTGTCGACTACATTGTTGATACCACCTATTCTTACAACCTGCGCAAAACAGGCCAGTACACTATTACGGATATGCGTTCAGTGCTTGTTGACCGCGTATTGAGACTACCCCGCAGCTATTTTGATAACACACCAAACGGCGTGACGCTTTCTCGACTTACCAGTGATCTTGAAACCATTGGCGAGACATTCATCCAATCCGTTGTTGGGCTGGTTCGAGATAGCCTCAATACCATTGCTTTATTAGTGATGATGCTCTTTATCGACTGGCAACTGACACTGATTGTCTTGGTTATCATGCCACCGGTGATGTACCTGACGATGTATGTTCGCAACCGCCTGCGGGAACTGCACTTGACCACCCGTTCTTCATTGGCCCGTGGTATCGGCTATTTGCAGGAAGTGATCTTAGGCGTTAAAACCGTTCAGCTATACCGTGCTGAAGAAGCAGTCGAGCAAAAATACAAAGGCTATACCGATGAGTTTTTAAAAGCGCAGAAGAAGGTCAATAAATACGATGCCGTATTGTTTTCCTTCATCTCCGGTATTACCTCTATCACCGTAGCACTGATGATTTGGTACGGTTCTGGGCAAGTCTTGGAGGCGTCACTGACTTTGGGTGTGCTGATTGCGTTTATCAACACATTGGAGAAAGTGTTTGTACCTATCCGAGATTTCACCTCGCAAATTGCCTCGATCCAAAGCTCATTTGCTGCGTTCGACCATATAGAAGAACTATTCGTCGAGCCAATCGAAGAGGAAGGCCGTGATTTGCAGCCGACACACAAAGTGGAACAACAGCTTAAAAAGTTTGTCAGCCTTGAGTTCAGAAATGTCAGCTTCCGATACAAAGATGACGCCCCTTACGTGCTGAAAAACGTGTCCTTTATTTTGGAAAAAGGCCATCAGATCGCGCTGGTTGGCTCAACCGGCTCAGGCAAGTCAACGATTATGCGCCTGATCTCGAAAACCTATCAAGATTACGAGGGCAGCATCCTACTAAATGGCATTGAGCTTTCTGAAGTTGCCATTGAAGATTGTGCCCATCTATTTTCATTGATGATGCAGGATGTCCACTTGTTTGAAGAAACCATTCACTTCAATATTGCCTTGGGCAAAACAGGCATCTCACGCGAGCAGGTTGAGCAGGCATCGCGTTATGTTTACGCCAATAGCTTTATCGAGCAACTGCCACAAGGCTATGACTTCCCGTTAGATAAAAACGGCGCTAACCTTTCCGTTGGCCAAACCCAGTTAATCTCCTTTGCCCGTGCAGTGGCACAAGGCGGACAAGTCATGATGCTCGATGAAGCCACCAGCTCAGTTGATTCCATCACCGAAGACCTGATCCAAAAAGCCATGCAGCGCTTGTTCAAAGAAAAGACCGTTATCGCAATCGCCCACCGCCTTAGCACAGTGCGCCACTCGGATATGATCCTGGTTCTGGAAAAAGGCGAGATTGTCGAGCGGGGGAACCACCAAGAACTGGTTGCCCAAAATGGTATTTACGCAGGATTGCTCAATGAGTCGACGTTGCAGTCTTCAGCTCCAGAGCTAAATTAACAAATAAGTAACAGACTCAAAAACACAAATCAGGTGGCACCGTAGATACCACCTGATTTGTCAGTTGCGTGCATAAGTTATTTTACTTGCGCTTTATTGCATTACTGAGCGCCTAGGTTTTTAGCTGGTTGATGCATCATCTAATACCAATTTGGATAACAAACTGGCTATAGTGAGAGTAGACCCTGTCGGTATTATTGATTTACAAAAGAGGATTAAAACAAACTAAAGAAAAGCACCGAGAAGCTGTACAATACGCGAGTTGCGAGGTCGCAGCATGGGATACTCACTCACAGAAACCCTCAAAGTAGCCACTTATGTCTAAAGACTTTGATTTCACCACAGAATACACCATCGACAAGGCCTTTTTAGCAGAATGTTATGATCAAACTAGCCGTCCTGCTGTATTTCCACAAGCCTATTTAAAAGGAATACTTTTTCTTCTCTTTGGGGTGGTTTTAGTAAAATTTGAACTGCTACCCAGTGGTTACGTTGGTTGGTTCTTTATTGTTTTGAGTATTATTGAGGCGCTTAGTGTTTATTTTAAGAGAACCTGGTGGTTGTGGCGACAAACTCTCAGCATGAGCTCTGGCAGCAAAGTGGTATTTCACGTTGACATCTAACGATGTGAGTTATAAAAGCGGTAAAAACACCCGTAACATCGCCTGGAGTGAAATCGACCAACTTCAACAAAGCGATTTAGGTTTTATCCTTCATATGGGTAAACAGCGCCAATATGTCAGTAAGTCTTGCTTAAATGATGAAGTGATCGCGTTCATGGTAGAGCAGCACGCTGTATCAAAAATGAACTAACGTCAGCATTTTTTACCGCATATTGATCGTATATAGGTTCATGCTTCTGCAGTAATGTGTATGAGTAAGTTAGTAATATTGACTGCTGTTAACACTTTCCAATGAATTAATTTGACCAAAATTTGAGAGCTCTAGTACTGTTTAATGAACACATAACAAAAAAGTAGGCGCTAATCGTGGACGGAAATACACTGTTTCATTACACCTCAACAGACGGACTCTTTGGCGTTATGCTCAACAAAGAGATATGGTTTACCGATTACCAGTTTCTAAACGACAAAGGGGAATTCAAAAAAGCGTTACATGCCCTGACCGGGCGGCTGCGTGACTCGGAGTACACCGCATGCAGTAAGATCTTGGAAATGCTCCTGCACCAAATCGAAACCCAGCACTCCATGTGTGTCTGCTCATTTTCCGGTACCAGCGATTCTTTAACTCAATGGCGCTTTTATGGTGATGATTGCCGCGGCAGCTGTATCGGTTTTCGGTCCGATGTACTGAAAAACAACACCAGTGATAGTCCCTCACTAACCTGTTCTGCTCACTACTTTAGCGGAACGCTGATGCTGAGTGAGACATTCAAGTGTAGCTATGACCCACTACATAACTATATTGAGGAAACCATTTTCCTGTTCAAAGAGCTGTTTGATTATTTGAACGCCATTGACATGCAGCATCAACATGAGCAGCAAAGTGTCCTGGAAACCTTGGCGCCACATTACAAGTCCTCGCTCTTTTCCTTGCTCAAAACCCTGTTTGCCTGGAAACATCATGACTTTATTAACGAAGATGAATCACGCGCCATTGCGCTGGTTCCGCTGAACGAACTGAGCTATCGCGTGAACCGTAACCTTATCACGCCATATTACAAACGTACCTTGGAAGATGTCTTTTCTATGGAGTCGATAAAAGTCATCATTCTCGGGGCAAAATCCGACAAAAGAAACTCACTGGCTATCTCTAGCTTAACGTCACAATACGGCGAGCAAGCTCTGTTGTGGGGAGCCAACGCCAGAGAGCTATCAGAAACAAGGCCTGAAACCTATGAGGATGTCGGGCAATGTGCCAGGCATAAAACGCAATATAATTAAACTCACATTACCCCGCCCGTACTAAAAAGGCCCCTCACTAAGAGGCCCTGCTTGTCGTTAAATCAATCAGCATAACTGATGTTCAAGATCACTGATTGAATGAGGTCGCTATTCACTACGCTCAAGCAACACCATCACTTCCGCATGCTCCGTATGAGGAAACATATCAAACCACTGCAGCCGCTGAGCCTCATACAGATGCAAATCCATTAAGTCCTTTTTAAGTGTTTCTGGGTTGCAGCTGGAATAGATAATATATTTGGGTGCCAATGCGAGAAGTTGCTCGGTTAATGCCTGTCCTAGCCCGCGGCGTGGCGGATTAACCAACACCAGCTCAGGTGCACGGTCTTGCAACTGGGAGAAATGAGCAGAGTCCAACGCATCAAACTCCAGGTTAGTGATCCCCAACGTCGCTGCTGAAAACTTGGCACTGGCAATCGCCTCAGGCTCAATTTCAATACCAACAACCCGTTCGACATCCTTTGCACAATGCAAGGCAAAGCCGCCCACGCCGCAAAACAAATCCCACATCGAGCTCGGTGCTAACTCTCTGACCCAGTCACGTGCTGCCGCATATAGTTGCTCAGCAACCTGCGGGTTGGTCTGAAAGAAACTCTTTGGTCGAATCACCATGGGGACACCACTGAACTGCTCGACCAGATGCTGAGCGTCGGTGAGGAAAATCTCTTCTTCCCCTTCCAAACGCGCCATATGGATAGGCTGCAGGTTCACCGAAACCACCTTCACTTGCGGCCAATCGCCAAGCAGCCTGGCAAGGTTTGCTTCAATACGGGCAATCGCATCTCTACTTTTCATCACGAACCGCAGCATATACTCGCCCTGACATTGAGAACGAGTAAGCAGAATGTATTTCAACTCGCCTTTCTTTTTCGTCTTGTTATAAGGCGGAATACCCGCGCCTCGAATCCAGTTTTCGAGATAAGCCAGTAATGCCTGCATATCATTAGGATAAAGCGGGCAGTCGCATAAGCTTACAGGCAGATTATCACAGCCTTCTATACCCAACACTGGCTGGTGGGCAGCACCAAGTACTACCATCTTGGCCTTGTTTCGGCATGCACTTTCCTCACTGTAAACAGCGGGCAACCATTGCAATGGCATTACCGTTGAAAACAACTGTTTTAGCGTGTCATCTTTTTGCTGAATTTGCTGTAGGTAAGGCATACCCGATAAATTACAGGAACGGCAGCGCTGCTGATCAAAGTGAGAACATTGCATGGTGGTACGGGTAATAAAGAAAAGCGCTAGTCTATTCCTTTCTCCGAAAAGCACCATTTGGATTATTTCTGCACAGAATAAGTAATTTTGATGACGCTGCTGACATTTTAGACAACAATAATCTGTTGCCCTGAATTTCACGGTGAGTTCAAAGAAACCAAGTCATGATTTTGCTAGCTTAGCGCAAACTCGAACAACCCTGCACGACCATGAAATTAACCCAACTGAATGCGTTCAAAGCCATTATTGAATGCCAAACCGTGACTGCCGCAGCAGATCGCCTTCATCTCAGCCAGCCTGCCGTCAGCAGATTATTGTCCTCATTAGAGCAACGCTTGGGCTTTAAATTATTCATCCGCAAAGGCAACCGATTGGAGCTCAGCGACGAGGGGCAGGCTTTTTACCTCGAGGTCGCCAAAGTCTTCGATGCCGTCGCTGGATTGGATCAAGCCGCCAACTCCATCCGCTCCAATCACTTTGGCAGCCTCAATATCGCGGCAATGCCACTGCTCTCCAATGCGTTTTTACCCCGGGTCGTTGCGACCTTCCTATCCCAGACGCCTAAACTCAAGCTGGGCTTCAAAACGTACCGCTCGGAAGATGTGATCCGCCGGATACAAAGCCAAACCGCCGATATCGGCTTTGCCTTTGTCGACGACATTGTGGCCGGGGCCAAAGCACAGCGGGTCGAATGCGAGTGCGTATGCTTGGTTCCAGCCAGCTCACCGCTGGCAAAACGCAAGGTCATCGATATCTATGATATTGCCGATCAAGTGCTAATACGCCATGAAAAAGATGCCACCCAACGGCGTATAGATGCATTATTACGCCGTTACAGCCTCTCGACTATCGAGCATATCGAAGTCTCCCTGGCCAGTACTGCCGCCGCGCTGGTCAAGGAAGGGGTTGGCATTGCGATCACCGACCCGTTTACCGCCGTTATCGACAGCGAACACCCGAACGTGGTCATGCGACCACTGGTCTTTAGCCTGCCGTTCGAATTTGACATCCTCTACCCAGCCCTTAAGCCGATCCACCGTCATGCCGAGCACTTTATCGAACAATTTATGCTGCTGGCCGACGCCCTTGATGTGCAGTTGAAAATTGGCCCGATGAGAGATCTTGATGAGTAACCTTCGGGACGACATCACACTTGAACCGCGTATGGGCGGCCAATGAGATGGGAAAATAACCCATTAAAAATCAGAAAGATAATAACGCCATCACTCACTAGCATTACTTTTTTGCATGGCTGTTTGTTCCTTTAGCATTGGCGAGATAACTGGGAGGTTCCTTACTGTAGCCAAAACAACGACACACACTGAAAAGGAATAATCATGACAAATCGTGTCTCTATCATTGGCTCGGGAAACGCCGGATTAACAGCAGCCTATCACTTTACCAAGCATGGTGCAGATGTCTGCCTATATGGCAGCAAGGGGTTTGATCAGCCTCTTCAAGATATTGAACAACGTGGTGGAATTGAAGCCCTCAGCCACTTCAACGACGTGGAACTCACTTTCGCTGGTTTTCAAGCCATCGACAAGATCAGCCGTGATCTCAAAGAGACGCTCGATTATGCTGACCTTGTTGTACTTCCGGTGCCATCTTTTGCCCAGGAGCCTCTGTTTATCGAGATGTTGCCGCACCTGCGCGATGGCCAGATCATCATGCTGATGCCGGGTAATTACGGCTCCTTGGTGCTCAATCGAATCAAACACGAAAGAGGTTACGGCCAGCTTGATATTACCTTTGTCGATGCCATTTCCATTCCGTGGGCCACACGTATTGTGGGGCCAGCGCAGCTGGCAATCCTCGGCATGAAAGAGTTCCTGCCCGTGGCGGCTTTCCCAGCCAAGCGCTCGCAAATAGCTATTGACGCCCTGCAGCCGGTCATGCCGCTTCCGCTCACCGCCTTGGGCAATGTGATTGAAGCCGGCCTTGAAAATATCAACTTCGGGGGCCATCCACTGCTCACCACGCTGAACATGGGGTTGTTGGAAAACTTCGACGGCCAGTTCAATTACTACAAAGACTGCTGTTCGGTGTCCACCGCCAAGGCTGCGGCAGCAATGGAAAACGAGCGCCTTACCATCGGTCGCTTACTGGGCCTGACACTCAAGCCCGAACTGGATGCCATGAACGCGCTCTACGACATGGATTGCAAAACCGTGTATGAAGTCAACCGCACTTCAGAAACCCACGGCAAGCTCAACAGCGCACCGAACTCGGCAAGCAATCGCTATATCACTGAGGATGCCGCCTACCTGTTGGTGCCTTGCTATGAGCTTGGCCAACTGACCGGGGTGGAGACCCCGATGATCACCGCCTGCCTACACATTGACAACGCCTATAACGATACCAACTACTTCACCACTGGCCGCACATTGAAAAAAATGGGGCTGGATAACCTTTCTGCCCAAGAAATCATGGACTTTGTAGCGTAACTCAAGCGCAATTGACAAATATGGGGCCACAGGCCCCATAAAGGACTGAACAATGAGCAAATTGAAATTCCCTTCTGCCTACACCATCTTAATGCTGCTAACGGTGTTGATGGCACTGCTGACCTGGATGATCCCGGCAGGCCAATACCAAATGGAAATCAATGAGACACTGGGCAAGCTTGTCCCGGTTGTGGGTTCGTACCAAACCGTCGAAGCGAATCCCCAGGGCATCATTGATATCCTGATGGCTCCTATCCAGGGCTTTTACAACCCATCGGACTATGTTGCACGGGCTGTTGATGTCGCCCTGTTTGTCTTGGTTATCGGAGGCTTCCTGGCTGTCGTGACCGAAACCGGTGCCATTGATGCCGGTATCGCCGGCACCATGAAACGTCTGGCCGGCCGAGAAAAATGGATGATCCCTATCCTGATGGGCCTGTTCGCCCTCGGCGGTACCGTATATGGCATGGCTGAGGAAACCATCCCCTTCTATGCCTTGCTGATCCCGGTGATGATTGCTGCCGGGTATGACAGCATTGTCGGTGTCGCCATTATCATGGTTGGGGCCGGTATCGGCTGCCTGGGCTCGACCATCAACCCTTTTGCCACCGTCATTGCTTCAAACGCAGCGGAGATCACCTTCATGGAAGGCTTTGCCCTTCGCGCGGTGATCCTTATCCTAGGCTGGCTACTGTGTGTGTTTTATGTCATGCGCTATGCCGAGCGTGTCAAACAAGACCCTTCTTGCTCAATTGTCGCCCACCAGCGTGACGAAAACCTCAACCACTTCCTGCACGGCAAGCAGCAGGAAACCCCTGAACTTACCAATACCCGTAAGGCCGTTCTAGCCATTTTTGCCCTGACGTTTATCGTCATGATGTGGGGCGTTTCCGTTGCTGGGTGGTGGATGGCTGAACTATCAGCCCTGTTTATTGGCTCAAGTATCCTGGTTGGCTTTGTCGGCCGTTTATCAGAAGTTGAGATCACCGACAGTTTTGTCAACGGTGCCAGAGATCTGCTCGGTGTCGCATTGATCATTGCCATCGCACGGGGATTGGTCGTTGTCATGGACAATGGCAACATCACCCACACAATTCTTCATTATGCCGAAGGCCTGCTTGGTGGGCTAAATGAGATTGCCTTTATCAATGCCATTTACTGGGTTGAAGCCATCCTTTGTCTGGTGGTGCCTTCGTCATCCGGCTTGGCCGTGCTGTCCATGCCTGTGCTCGCGCCGCTTGCTGACTTCGCCGGTGTGGGTCGAGAACTTGTCGTAACGGCCTTCCAGTCCGCCTCCGGTCTCCCTAATCTTGTCACACCGACCTCCGGTGTCGTGATGGGTGGGCTTGCCATCGGCCGAGTCGCCTATTCTTCTTGGTTACGCTTTATCGGACCGCTAATTGGTATCCTGACGCTAATGATCATGGCGCTGCTCAGTATCGGCGTCATCGTTGGCTAAGGCTGGATAAAAACAGCCTAAATCCTATAAAAAACAGCCAGGCTAACCTGGCTGTTTTAAATTCAAGCAGGACGATATTATCCCTACGCTAACTATAGGAAATCCAGCGTATTATCCTCGAACGCTTTGAGCGTGGGGAACAGAGTTTCTAAATGGGTCTCTTCATAGCCAAACCACTTAGCCAGCGTGGCATTGACTTGATCTGCCGCAATTTCCGGAATAAGGCGACCATTGTTGTAGTCGTACTCACTACCCGGTGTTAAATCAGGCCATTGACCGTATGCCTTACCACCATTAACCGCTCCGCCCATTACCAGCTGATGGCCTGCCCAGCCATGATCCGTACCGGTATCATTGGCCATCAAACGACGACCAAAGTCAGACATGGTAAAGGCAGTGACGTTGTCCAGCATGTTGATATCTTTCAACTCTTGATAGAAGCCTGCCATCGCATTAGATAGTTGCTCCAACAATGCATGATGAACATTCTTTTGGTTATGGTGCGTGTCAAAGCCCCCGAGACCAACAAAATACACCTGTCTGTGATGCCCCATCTCGGCATGCTTTTGGATCAGCTTTGCGGTTGTATGCAATTGCTCGCCCAATGATGAACGCTCAGTATCGTCATCCCCATCGGTGCCAAGCAATTCGGCAAGCCTTTGATTTTGATAGAATCGACTGGACATCACATCCACGTAATTATCTTTGAACAGATTATTGAACTGGCGACCGAAATGAAAATTCATCGCCTCAATGCGCTCTTCCTGGTTCAATCCGTTATAGGTGCCAGCCCCACTCCCGGTCATCACCATTTGCTCATAGATATCATTGCGCAGCCATTTCTGCTCGCCGTTCAAAGACATCATCGGTGATAAATCATTGGACATATAAATACTGTCGACCATGCGCCCCGCCCAGCCGAGTTTATCTTCCATGTTAAGTGCGCCTGACTGCCACATGGTTTGTTGCAGGTTATGCGCCATCAGGAAATCAGGAACAGGATGCGGATCTGTTTCTCCGATAATTGGCCCTACCAACTGGCCCGAATTGACAATGACTGTGGCATTGTTATCTCTGAATACCGACTCCAGCCGCGACATTGCAGGATGCAAACCCAGACTCACCGCCGGGCTGGTGTCTCCCGGCTCTGACTGGATACCAATATCAACCAGTTCATGCTTGGCAATCGCCAGTGTCGGCCTTGCTTTTTCATAGGTTAGGTAATGCTGGTCAACCGGTACCACCATGTTGTAAGCATCATTGCCACCGAACAAGAAAATACATACGAGAGCTTTAAAACCATCATCCCCAGCAACGGCTTGCTTGCTCAGTGATAATCCCGGTACTGCTGATAATGCGCCAAGTGCAGTAGAGCTTTTTAAAAAGTGGCGACGTGACATTTTCATGGCTTACTCCTGGCAACGAAAATCAGGGGAACATTGAATAGCAAACAGAGTAGCGAATGTTCTTCTATCGTCACCAATGTTTTTATCAGTCATATCAATCAATAGATCTTTGAGATAATGATGAAGTTCATCTGACATCAAGCCAAAGAAGATCCGCTCGTTAATCCACGCCATATACTCGTCGGGCTTATCAACCCGGTTTTCCAGTGGAGAGCGATCCCAAGTCCAATGCCTTTCGTTGGTATAGCGATGGGATAATATTAAATCCCACATTTTATTTGAGATCCGACGCATTGAATCCATGCTATGGATATTGAACTCAGGAGCTGTGAGCTCTTTATTGGCAACCTCGCCTTTGGGGGCGTAATCCGGCTCGTAAAAATTAAAAACACTCGGAGCCTGCAGCGGCGCCTGACCGAAGTTACTTTGTAGTCCAGGAAAATCCCACCAACGGCGAGGATCATTGCTTTTTACATTCAAAGCACGACACAAATTGGTCATCGCAATGACTGGCTCTTTGACCTTGCCGAAATTGCGGGTGCTGGACCCATAATCCTGATAGTCAGCCATTGCCAGGCCTGCGATTAAATCCTCATCTAGCAGAATGGCTTTAATCACGGCTTTCATATTACCCCGTACACCTTGGCCGTCATCAATAAAAACTTTTGCCACCCGCTCAATATAATTACGGCGGGGGTTACTGATGGTTAGCCGCTGAATTAACAGCCGGGATATAAACACTGGTGTGTTAGGATGGTGATACAAAAGATCAATCGCCATATTCAGATCTTCCTCAGCGCTCTGACCGGCCGGGAAATCAACTCCCAACACCGTCTTAGGTCCGAAGTCATGCCAGTCGCGTTGATTTACCATCGGCTTGGTATTACTGTCCTTGCCATCGCTATCTTTATCTTTTCGCCACCCTGTTAATACACAAGCTAACGCTTCAACATCTTCTTGGGTATACGCTGGCTTGCGTTTCCCGCCAGCTAGCTCTGGTTGTCCATTGATTTTCAGCTCCCATAAACCAATAGAAAACAACTGCATGACTTCACGAGCGTAATTTTCGTCAGGAAAAGTATTGTTTTGCTCGTTTTTAACCCGGCTTCCAGCCAGAGTTAAGAATTGTCCCATCGCAGGATGTAAAGTGACGGCCTTTAATATTTCATCGAAGCGTCCAAATGCTTGCCTTACCAAGACATCATAATATGAAGCCAGACCTTCGCCTCCAGGACCACCATTATTCGACACCACAAATATCTGACTTAAAGCAAATGCAACTCGCTGACGGAGTTGATCTCCTCCCGCAAGCGTGCGTTGCCACCAGGCACTCATTCGTGCACTTTCGTTAAGTGGCTCCCCCGTCTCTTCTGCCACTTTTCGAGCAAGATTCAAGTGCATATTTTGACGGGCAAACTGATCCTCAAACCACCCTTCAATACCACCGTCAAAATCAAGAAGCTTTTCGACATCGCCGTGCTTTGGCCCAAATGTCGCTCGGTACAGGAATTTTGCTGCCTGTTCCGGATCGTTTATTGTTGTTACCACTGCTCTTCCTTTCAAGGTTAATTCTGCTTTCTTTATTCATAAAGCAACAAACGGAAGAATAATATTTGCTGTGATTACAAATAATGTTTATTTTTCGTCAATTTTTTTTACGGATAAACAAAATGGGAAGAAAATAACAGATAAGATTTTTTTACAATTTGCCGTTTAAGAAATTAACACTTCCTTGATATTGCCATGATAAAAAATATTAAATTTTGCTGTTATAAATATAAAGGCATATAAAAAGAGCCAGCAAGGTGCTAGCTCTTTGTATCATTACTACAGACTCAACAACTTAAATAAAATCTAAGGTATTTTGGGGGAACATCTTCAACGACGGAAATAACGTTTCTAAATCTCCCTGATAATCAAACCAGTTGGCAAGGGTCGCATTGACCTGATCAGCGGCGATTTCTGGAATGAGGCGACCATTGTTATAATCATATTCGCTGCCTGGGGTTAGATCCGGCCAGTTACCATAGGCTCTACCACCTTTAACTGCGCCGCCCACGACTATCTGGTGCCCAGCCCACCCATGGTCAGTACCTGAATCATTGGCCATAATACGGCGACCAAAGTCCGACATGGTAAAGGCTGTAACCTTGTCGGAAAGTCCCTGCGCTTTCATCTCCTGATAAAAAGCCGCCAGCGCATCCGACACCTGACCAAGCAGTGCCGCATGAGTACCAGCCTGATCTTTGTGGGTATCAAAGCCTCCCAAACCCACAAAGAAAATCTGACGATTATGCTGCAACGAGGCCGCGTTTCGCACCTTGATTAACTTGGCAGTCGTATGCAACATGTCACCCAAACCAGTTTGCGGGAACCCATCCAAATCGCCGACTGATGTCAAAACCTCTTCCAATGCATCATTTTCATAATAACGACTTGCCATTGCCGTCGAATAATTATCGGCAAACAGGTTGGCGTACTTTTCATCGAAATGGCGCCTCATGGCACCGAGACGATCACTATTGTTCAAGCCGGTATAGTCGCCGGCCCCTTCGCTTGTCATCACCAGAGGTTCAACATGGTTATTGCGCAACCACTTCTGCTCACCGTTCAATGACATTAAGGGAGACAGACTGCCCGACAGGTTCATATCCTGAACCATTCGTCCCGCCCAACCCAACTTGTCATTCATGTTTTCGGCACCCGACTGCCACATCGTCTGTTGCAGGTTATGGGCCATCAAAAAATCAGGCACCCGGCTATTTGGGGTGTTCGCGCCAATAATCGGCTCAACCAACTGGCCAGAGTTAACGATCACTGTCGCGCTATCCTCAGCGAAAGCCGACTTCAAGCTTGCCATCGACGGGTGCAGACCCAGCTTCACACCGTTATCGCTCGCGATATTCAACGGCACCAGATCACTTTGCGCTATCGCCAAGTTGCGCCTCGCCTGCTCGTACTTCTGATAAGCATCGTCATCGGTTGGGATCACCATGTTATAGGCATCGTTTCCGCCAAACAGGAAGATACAAACCAGTGCTTTGTAATCATCTTGATTGGCATGGGCCATGTTGAGCCCCGTTAAAGCAGGAGCAACAGAAGTGGCACCAAGCGCTGCCGTTCCTTTCAAGAAATGACGTCGTGATAATTTCATGATTTACTCCTGGCAGCGAAATTCAGGTGAACATTGGATGGCAAACAACGTATCGTTGATTTTACGATCGTCATTGCGGTTATCTGCAGTTAGCTCATCAAGCATCTGGCGAATAAAACCTGCCAGCTCTGTTGACATCAAACCAGCAAAAAAGCGTTCATTTAGCAGCTCAATATACTCATCAGGCTTGTTTACCCTATTTTCGAACTGTCTACGGTTCCAAGACCAATGTTTTACGTCAGTACTGTCGTGAGCCAAAATCATGGTCCACATCCGGTTGGAAATCCGGCGCATACTATCCATCGACAAAATGGCAAACTCAGGTGCAGTCAGCTGCTTGTCTGTAATTTCCCCCTTCGGCGCATAGTCAGGCTCATAGAAATTGAAGACACTCGGAGCACGCAATGGTGCCTGACCATAATTGTTCTGGGTGGCAGCGAAATCCCACCAGCGATCGGGATCATTGCTTTTCACATTAAAAGCACGACATAGGTTGGCCATTGCGATAATGGGCTCTTTCACTTTGCCGAAGTTACGCCCATTGCTGCCGTGGGCCTGATGATCGGCCATCGCTTTGCCATCAATCACATCTTGATCCAGCAAAATGGCTTTGATCACGGCAACCATGTCACCCCGAATGCCTTGGCCATTATCCTTAAATACATCGGCTACGCGCTGAATATAGGAACGACGAGGGTTACTGACGGTCAATCGTTTAATTAACAAAATAGAAATGAACATCGGGGTATTGCGATGATTGAACAGCAGATCCATCGCTTGTGATAAGTCTTGCTCGGGTGACTGCCCCTCAGGGAAAATCTGGCCCAGCACCCGCTTCTCACCAAAGTCATGGCGCCTGTCATCGGCATACATAGGTTTGAGATAAGTATCGCGGCGCCAACCTGTCAGCACCCTTGCCAGTTCCTCGACATCCTGCTGGGTATACGTCGGTTCTTTGTTTCCCTGGCTATCGAGCTTTGGCATGCCGTTATTTTGCAGCTGCCACAACCCCAAACTAAAGAGCTGCATCACTTCACGGGCATAGTTTTCATCTGGAAAAGTATTATTGTCCAGGTTAGCTTTGCGGCTGCCTTCCAACGTCAGATATTTCCCCATTGCTGGGCTTAGCGTGACGGCTTCAAGCAAGTCACGGAAATTTCCAAAGGCATGTTTTAGCAATACATCATAGTATTCAGCCAACCCTTCCGCATTAGGGCCACCGCTGTTTGATACCACAAAAATTTGGCTTAATGCATACGCCACACGCTGCCTTAGCTGATCACCCGCGTTCAAGCTACGATTCCACCACGCACTCAATCGGGCATTTTCGTTTAGCGTATCACCGCTCGCATTGGCATAACGCTCGGCCAAAGGCCGGTGCAGACGCCAGTTTCGAGTGAACTGATCATCGAGCCACGCCTCAACGCCCATTTGCAAAAAGTCATCAACGTCCCCCGATTTGGGACCAAATGTTGCCCGGTACAGGAATTTTGCCGCCTGTTCCGGTTGATAGATTGAGCTTGCCACGATGCTCTCCCTCTCCTTATTTTTTATTTATATATTTATCAATGCCTCTCAATAATGATTGAGAGGCATTAATTGACGAGGAGAGTCATTATTTTCTGGAAGTAAAGTACCAAAAATTCATGAACGGTTACGATATAATGCTTTGATCCCAAACCTATTCACTCGCCCCATTCCATCGGCACTAAGCTGCAATTTCCTCCCGCTATAGTTACCTCCTCGATAGGTAAGGCCCGTCAGTAACGACAGTGTCAGCCAATGTATCAAAATGTATGGATCACAATTTTGCTATTGAACGATGTTTTATTGAGAGGTAGCATTCACCGCAACAATGAGTGAGCAGGTAAAGCCTAGCTCACCAGATAACAGGCTCTAAGCCTCGATAACATAATTAGGAAAATCATGAAAAAGTTAATGCTACTTCCTTTGGCTGCACTTGTCGGTGCCTCTTTCGCTGCCAACGCTCAACAACCGATGACCCAGAACTTCGACTACATTTCTGGTGGTCTGCAAATCAGTAAATTCAGTGAAGATCTAATCTCTGGTCCTTTTTCAACGACAGACGGCGGCGCTGGCCTTTACCTGCGCGGTAGCTGGAACTTCACCGATAACTTCTTCGTCGAAATGCGTGGTGATGCAGTAGGGGCAGACGACATGACTTTGTCAAATGGCCTACTGGGCCTTGGCTACTTCATGCCTGTTAGTGATGACTTTACGGTATACGGGCTTGCTGGTTTTGCAAAATCTCGTTACGAGATCGACGCTAGTTTTATGGGGCAGAGCATTAAAGCCGGTTTAGAAAATTCAGGCTTTACCGGTGAACTCGGTGCCCGCTACCAGGTTATGGAGCGCTGGACGGTTGAGCCTGCTGTTCGCTTTGCCGCTTACGACGACACTATGTACGAGCTTCGCCTAGGCAACAACGTGCAAATGACCGAGCATGTTAGCCTTGAAGCGAACCTGTCTCGCAATGACTACGATGCATTCGCTGAAACCAACTTCCAGCTGGGTGCGCGCTACAGCTTCTAAGTGTCTAGCTAGACACTCTTGCTGAATTAAAATATTTACATTCGCTTTCGCTAGGTTAAAGCAACGGCCTGTGGTATCACTACCTACAGGCCGTTTTTTTAGCTTGGTTCCGCGCAAAATATATGGTTCTAATCAGTGACGGAAGCCATTAAACTTGCCGAGCACCAACTCAAACTCCTCAATTTGCTTGGCGACCATATCGACGCTCTGCTGCCAGAACTCCGACTGGCGTATATCCATACCCAGGTGTTTTGCAACCACCTCTTCTGCTGTCATCGAACCCGTATCACGAAGCAAGGCTTTATAGTCCGCATAAAAGCTGTCGCCTTTCGCCTCACGCTGGGCGTACACCCCCTTGCTGAATAGATAGCCAAACAAGTACGGGTAGTTATAGAAACTGATTTCCGCGATGCTAAAGTGAAGCTTGCTGGCCCAGAACATCTCGTTCGTTTCGTCCATGGCCTCGCCGTACCACTCCTGCCAGGTTTCCGACATCAGTGTCTTAAGCTGTTCAGGGGTAAACTCCCCGCCTTGGCGCTGTTCGTAAAACGCTTTTTCAAACTCATAGCGCACCGGGATATTGACTATCAGTGCCAGGGCTGACTGCGCTTCCTCCCACAGCATCAATAACTTTTCTTGCTCATTGCTGGCTTTTTCCATCAATGCATCACGCACTACATTTTCGGCAAAAATAGACGCGGTTTCCGCCAACGTCATCGGGTAACGGGTTTGAACCAATGGCATATCTTGCATGACCCAGTTATGGAAAGCATGGCCAAGTTCATGGGCTAATGTCAATACATCCGACATACTGCCGCCCCAAGTCATGAATACCAGTGGCAGCCTGCTATCGGCAAACTTTGTGCAGTAGGCACCCAAGCGTTTATTCGGCTGCGGGGCTGCATCGATCAACTGCTTTTCTACCATCATATCGACAAACTCAGCCATTTCAGGATCGACACCGGCAAAAGCTTCGCGGATGATAGCAATGCCTTGCGCGAAACTGTACGTACTGGCGTCTCCACCAGACAAAGCGGGCATAGACGCCATTTCATCCCAGGGTTTAAGCTTATCGGTACCAAACAGTCGCGCCATCAGTAGCCCCGCTTTTTGGCCAATATGACGGTTGCCTCTGGCGACCGCCATCATGGCATCGAGGGTCGCTTTTTCGATTCGGCTGGTATGCAGGCTAAGATCAAGATAATGCACCGGCTGGGTATGACTGCGCTTTTGGTATTCCGTCAGACGCGCACCGGACAGCGCATTCAAGATGGCAGCAAAGCTTTCCTGATGGGTAGTCATCGCTTCAGAGATGGCGCGCCAGGCAGGTTCTCTGCGCATGCTATCCCCCCCATAGAGTAGACTGGCTGCCTGAGACAACCCCATTCTCTCCTGTTGCCCGTCAGGCAGTTGCAAGGTGACCTTCATACTACCGGTGATATTATCGTACAACCGCCCCCAGGCCAGCTTGCCATCGACATCCAGTGCGGTGAGCAGTTGCTCTTCCGCCACTGTTAACTGCTGGGGTTTAAGCAAGCGCTCGCGCTCAAGCAGAAAACGCCATGAAGATAGCCCTTCTTCCCCCTCCCCCATTTCAAGCAATGCGTCGAAGTCTTCAAGGCTAAGGTTAACAGTGGCTTGCATAAACGGGGTCATGGCCTGATCAAGCTGGGACTGCAGCACATTCACCTTACCGAGCAATTTTTTCGCTTGTTCATCGGCAGCATCGACCGATAAGATGCAGTTGACATACGTCCCGAGCGTCATCACTTTGACACGTTCGGTCTGCTGCTTGGTAAGTGCGGCAGCCACCCCCGCCAAGGAGGTTGCGTCTAATTTTGCCAGCTCAGGGAACAACGCTTCAACCGCTGCCAGATCTTGCTCTATTTTTGGATCATTTAAACCTTGGTAGGCAATCGTTAAATCCCAGCTCGGAATATTCATTCGTTCTCCTTGGTCTATTACTTACCCGAAAGCACCGAGCGGCTAGGGTCGGAACCAATAATTCGGGTGTCGGCCTTCACTTTAATCTGTAAATAATAAGCAAGATTTGCCTTCGTGCTCAATACGCTGAACTTGAGTGGAAAAGACAGTTTCCAAAGTGTCGACGGTCATGACCTCGTACGGCCGGCCTTTCGCCACACAAGAACCATTATTCAGTAGAATCACCTTGTCTGCCTCTCTCAGTGTGCGGTTCAGATCATGATTGGCCATCACTACCGCGACCCCCTGACTCGCCAAACGACGGATGAGTTGATACATAATGGCTTCCTGGCCGATATCCAATGCCGAGGCCGGTTCATCCAATAATAGTAATTGGGCCTCAGGATTCAATCTCGGCCATACCTGAAGACAGGCCGCCGCTAACCTCACGCGCTGCCACTCTCCCCCGGACAACTGCTGTATATTTCGGTTGAGCTTATCGGCAATTTTCAACGCTCCGCAAATCTCGTCTAACGCGGCTTGAACTCGGTCTGCGTCCAGCTCACCTAGCGGCGACAGAGCTAGTGACAAATAATGGTATACCCCGACAGCAAACGCCGGCTTGTCCTGTTGCGCAAGGTAACAACGCATCTGAGCGAGCCGAGGTAGATCTAAGTTCGCAATATCGTCACCAGACAACTTTATCTCGCCCTGGGCTTCGACCAGTCCAGACAACATAGATATCGCCGTACTCTTCCCGCTGCCATTGGGACCAATGAGGTGAACAATTTCGCCGCGCCGAACCGAAAATGAAACCGGTAATAGTCGGGGGGGCATTGCCAAGTTTTGCGCTGAAAGGATCACAGGTTGTGATTCTCGTAACGTCTCCATTCACAACCTCCTTAATCGATTTGTGAACGCAACAGCATCCAAATAAATACCGGTGCACCCAAGCTGGTGATCACCACACCAACCGGTAATTCGGCCGCAGGCAGCATGATTCTTGCTAGCGTGTCGGCCAAAGCTAGCAATAAGGCACCGCAAAGTGCCGATAGAGGGAGCAAGTAGCGATTTTCGGTACCCAGCGCCAAACGCAGTAGATGCGGTACCACAAGACCGATAAACCCAATCACACCGGCTAAGGCTACCGAGGCTCCCACCAACAGCGATACCACGAGTATTAACCGCCAGCGGCTGGCCGCTACATCCAACCCTAGTTGCTGGGCCTGGTGTTCGCCTAGCATCAGTAAATCCAGCTTGCGCCCCTGGAGGCATAGCCAGAGCAATACCGGCAAGACAAACAACAGCAATGTCAGCTGCTGCCAGCTAACCCCGGCCACACTTCCCATCAACCAATACATCAGCATGCGAAGATTCAAGTCATCACTGAAATAAAACGCCCAAGTCACTACGGCACCGGACAAGATCCCCAAAGCAACCCCGATCAGTAACAAACGAGCGGTAGAAACCCGCTTTCGTCGAGATAATCCAACAAGAATAAGGGTAAACAAGAATGCACCAGCCATCGCCGCGGCCATCATTACAATAGGGGTTGGCACAAAGGGGAGCGCAAAGAGCAAAATAACCAGGGCCAGGCTAGCCCCCCCGGATATCCCCAACACACCCGGCTCTGCCAATGGGTTCCCCAGCAAGACTTGCAAAACGGCACCTGATGCTGCCAGCGAAGCACCAACCGCGACAGCGGCCAGCAACCGGGGCATCCTTAGCTGCAGCAACAATTGTTGCTCAAGACCCGGTTGAGCAGACCACGGCCATATGAAGATTTCACCTACAGCAAGAGAGAGAAAACAGACGAACACCAGCAACAAGGCTGAGGTAATAAATCCTGTACGCCATCTAAGCTGTCGACGGCGTATTAACGTTTGTAGTTGCATCTTATTATCACGGTAAAGAGGAACGACTAACCTTACTCTTTCAGCCATAAAATAGAAAGCCAGCTTTTTAGCTTCATGATAAATATGACAAAAACAACCCTAAATCGCACATTCACAGCCAGCTACTGAGCTACAATTTGCTCACCTACCAAGACCTTAGCCTGCTGCACCAACAAACAAGCTCGCTGCCCTATTGCCACATTGGCGTTAGGAAAGACCACTGCTTCACCTTCTTCCAATACGTAGTACTCAAGATCCCTATCACGTCCCAGCAAAGTCCCCTGAGGGTACATAGTAAAATTGGCTTGGTCATCCGGGAAATTCAGCATGAAGTGTTCGCTCTGTTTTATTAATGTTCGCGTCACTTTATATACAGTAAGTTTATCTTGCTGCCATTGATAGTTCGGCGATAAGTGTGTAACCAGATCCACGATGGCTTGGTAAAACGAAGACAAACGCTGCAGATCATTTTGACCAAAAGGGGCGACCTTGCCCAACTCCAACGTTAGGGCCTGTGCGCCAAAAAACTCTGCGCTATACCAACTAAAGGTTGGCGACGGAGAGTTTGACAATAGTGCCGCTTCAATGTCACTGCGCTGTAAAAAGGCAAACAGATCGCGTTGCCGGGTTTGGTGACTGGAGAAAGGGCTAACCGCAAATGTGTAGTGCTCAGAATCTCGAATTGCGCAGTGTAAATCGAGGTGCCAGCGAGACTGTTGATGCTTTTCACCTTGCTGGAAAAAAGACTTCACTGCGGATTGAAGCGTGTTAGCTCGGATACAATCAGGATTGGTTGCAGGGTTTTCGGCCTTGAACAGCCGGTTCATATTTTCATCGACAAAACGGCGGTGCCGATTAATCGCTTCAGGATGGCCAATGATCACCAATAGCCGATGAGCAGGTTTAATTTCGCCAGACAAAATTTGCTCAACCAATCGTTGTAACAACTCAATTGGGCTAGTTTCGTCCCCATGCACCCCCGAGGAAAGGACGATGTCTTTTGGCTGTTCGTCCTGAGACGAACTAAAAGCAGGTGAGAACGATAAAAGGCCTCTTCCTAGCAACTCACATTCCATGCCGGACTCTGTCAGCCAATGTCCCTGCTCTTCGGGCAAGGCCATGTCCAGTGTTGCTTCAAGAAACTTCCCTTCTTTTACTCGCTGTAGCATTCCCATTACCTACCTCCATGTTATTAGCTAATCCCGAGCTAATGGAACAGGTTCATTCTACCGCTGCAGAAACCTCATTAAAACATAAATTTAACATTACCCGTGCAAATTGTAACACATGAGCACCGTATCTTCGCTGGTAAGTCAGCTGAGTAATAATAAAAAACCCGGGTAAGTTCTACACACCTTACCCGGGCTCTGTTTTCGTCAATAAGTTCGCAATTACTTTTCGATTTCGATATTTTCTACGCGAGCTTTAAGTTTCTGACCTGGACGGAAAGTCACAACACGGCGAGCAGAAATTGGAATATCTTCACCCGTTTTGGGATTTCTTCCCGGACGCTCGTTCTTGTCGCGAAGGTCAAAGTTACCAAAACCTGATAGCTTTACCTGTTCACCACTTTCAAGCGCTTTTCTGATTTCCTCAAAGAAGACTTCCACCGTATCCTTGGCGTCCCGTTTGCTCAATCCAACATTTTCAAACAGGTTCTCAGCCAAATCGGCTTTTGTGAGCGCCATAGATAATTCCCTCAAGACTATATTGAATGGATTGCAGGAAGACGTAAGCCATTCCCACAGCGAATTAGTCGAGTCAGGCAGAAGCCAGAAACCGCTGAAATAGCCGGCTTCAGCACGCTCAATCCTAACTAGAGACAAGTTTATGCCAACTAGCTGATTTCCGCCAACTTTTTTATGTCAACTTATCTTTAAATAATTGATTTTCGCGAGTGGAATTGAACGGCTTTCATGCACCCTGTTGTGCTTATTTCGAATAATTACTGGTAAATATTTCTAAAAAACACCGAACACTCAACATATTCCGCTACCATTTCAGACTTAAATAGAAAATATCTCTACTTATCAGAAAGTTACAGTATTTAGATTCAGATCAAAAAATTTACAACCCTATAGACGAATTTGTAAAACAATGACTTAAAAAAGCCCCTGTACTTTCAACCTTGGCGGGTTATTTTCAGAAGTCACGCTGCAATAAGTGATGGGACAATACGTGTCATTAAGGCAAAAAAAAGCCCTACCAGATTGGTAGGGCTTTTTATCCGTCAAGCGGATCGATTAGTCACGCAGTGACGCACCGAACTTCTCAGAAACGTGGGCAACGATAGCGTCAACAGAGCCCGCGATGTCCGCATCTTCCAATGTACGTTCAACAGACTGTAGAGTCAGGGCAATTGCCAAGCTCTTCTTGCCATCTTCAACGCCCTTACCTACGTAAACGTCGAACAGCTTAGCGTCAGTCAAGAACTCGCCGCCCGCTTCAAGACAAGCGTTAACGATGTCGCCAGAAGCTACGGTTTCATCAACCACGACCGCGATATCACGACGGTTTGCAGGGAACTTAGACAGAGCAACAGCCTCTGGGATCACTTTAGTGTTGATCGCAGACCATTCGATCTCGAATACGATAGTACGGCCGTTCAGGCCAAACTTACGCTCTAGCTCAGGGTGAACAGTACCGATCACACCCACTTCTTTGCCATCTACGATAATCGCCGCAGACTGACCTGGGTGAAGAGCTGGGTGCTGCTCTTTATTTGCAGAAGAAAGGGCCGCGAAGCTGTAAGCCTTCTCGTTAGCAGAAAGCTCAAGGATAGCTTCTAGGTCGCCTTTCAGGTCGAAGAAATCAACAGTGTTGGTTTCGATGTCCCAGTGCTCTTCGCTGCGAGTACCCGCGATAACACCAGCCAGCATTGGCTCTTGGCGCATGCCGTTTTCAGCCGTTTCACATGGGATGAAACGTAGGCCGTATTCGAACAGGCGAACACGTGGCTGCTGGCGCTTCTGGTTGTGAACAACCGTGTTAAGCAGACCTTGGATAAGGCCAAGGCGCATCGCTGACATTTCCGCAGAGATTGGGAACGGCAGTACTAGCGGCTCAACACCAGGAACGATCAGTTTCTGCTGCTCTGGCTCAACGAAGCTGTATGTGATCGCTTCTTGGTAACCACGGTCAACAAGCAAGTTACGAACACGCTTAAGAGGAAGGTTTGCTTCAACGTGGTCGTGCATCTTAAGTGCTGCAGCTGGGTTCTGGTTAGGAATGTTGTCGTAACCGTAAATACGGCCAACTTCTTCAATCAGATCCTGCTCGATAGCAATATCGAAACGCCATGTTGGTGCAGTCGCTGTCCAACCTGCTTCTGTAGTTTCAACAGTCAGGCCTAGACGCTCTAGGATTTCTACCACTTCTGCATCAGCAATGTGGTGGCCTAGTAGGTTGTCTAGCTTAGTACGACGAAGTGCAACTGTGTTTGGCTTAGGAAGATCAGCATCTGACTCCTGTGCAACAACTGGTGCAACTTCACCGCCACAGATTTCAACTAGCAGCTGAGTGGCACGCTCCATTGCGCTTACCTGTAGTGCGTAGTCCACACCACGCTCGAAACGCATTGAAGAATCAGTGTGCAGGCCGTAGCTACGTGCGCGACCACGGATGTGGTCAGGTGCGAAGAATGCACACTCTAGCAGCACGTCTTTAGTCTCGGTAGTTACACCAGACTCTTCACCACCAAAGATACCAGCGATAGCTAGTGCTTTGTTATGGTCAGCAACAACTAGGGTATCAGCGTTTAGCTCAGCTTCAGTACCGTCTAGCAGTGTTAGCTTCTCGCCCTGCTCTGCCAAACGAACCACGATACCCCCTTCGATCTTCGCAAGATCGAACGCGTGCATTGGCTGGCCTTGCTCAAGTAGAACGTAGTTAGTGATGTCGACAACCGGATCGATTGAACGGATACCACAGCGACGTAGCTTCTCTTGCATCCAAAGTGGTGTTTCTGCCTGAACGTTTACGTTCTTAACCACACGGCCAAGGTAGCGCGGACACGCTGCAGGTGCTTTCACTTCGATAGATACAGTGTCATCGATAGACGGAGCAACCGCTTCAACCGCTGGCTCAGTTACGTCAGCGCGGTTCAATACGCCAACTTCACGCGCAAGACCGCGAATGCTGAAACAGTCAGCACGGTTTGCGGTTAGGTCAACATCAACAGTAACGTCGTCCAGACCTAGGAATTCACGGAAATCAGTACCGTTTACCGCGTCTTCTGCCAGCTCCATGATGCCGTCAGACTCAACGTCGATACCCAGTTCTGTGAATGAACAAAGCATACCGTGAGAAGGCTGGCCACGTAGCTTGGCTTTCTTGATTTTGAAATCGCCTGGTAGTACTGCGCCAACAGTCGCAACAGCCACTTTCAGGCCCTGACGACAGTTAGAAGCACCACAAACGATGTCTAGTAGTTCTTCTTCACCAACATCAACTTTGGTTACGCGCAGTTTGTCAGCGTCTGGGTGCTGGCCGCACTCAACAACCTGACCCACTTTAACGCCAGTGAAAGTGCCTGCTACAGGTAGTACGTCGTCTACCTCTAGGCCAGCCATAGTGATTTGGTGAGTTAGCTCGTCAGTTGTAACCGCAGGGTTTACCCACTCACGAAGCCAAGATTCGCTAAATTTCATAGTGTATGAACCTCTGGATTACTTGAATTGTTTTAGGAAACGAAGGTCGTTCTCGAAGAACGCACGAAGGTCGTTTACGCCGTAACGAAGCATGGTTAGACGCTCAACGCCCATACCAAATGCAAAACCAGAGTATTTCTCAGGGTCGATACCTACACTGCGAAGTACGTTCGGGTGAACCATACCGCAACCTAGTACCTCAAGCCATTTACCGTTCTTGCCTTTAACGTCAACTTCAGCTGAAGGCTCTGTAAACGGGAAGTAAGAAGGACGGAAACGCACTTCCACTTCTTCTTCGAAGAAGTTGCATAGGAAGTCGTGAAGGATGCCTTTTAGCTGCGCGAAGTTAACGTTCTCATCAACCAGCATACCTTCCACCTGGTGGAACATTGGCGTATGCGTCTGATCGTAGTCGTTACGGTATACACGGCCCGGAGCGATGAAACGGAAAGGCGGCTTGCCATTTTCCATCGTACGGATCTGAACGCCAGACGTGTGAGTACGCAACATTAGATCAGGGTTGAAGAAGAAAGTATCGTGGTCGGTACGTGCTGGGTGATCTTCAGCAATGTTCAGCGCATCGAAGTTGTGGAATGCATCTTCGATCTCCGGGCCAGACTCAGTGTTAAAGCCTAGCTCACCAAAAAACTGCTCAATACGCTCAACCGTACGCGTTACTGGGTGCAGGCCACCATTTTCAATGCGACGACCAGGTAGGGTCACATCGATAGTTTCAGCCGCAAGCTTCGCTTCTAGTTCAGCGCGCTGCAGTGCGTCTTTGCGAGCGACAATCGCCTGCTGAACAACACCTTTAGCCTTGTTGATTTCCTGACCAGCAGAGCGGCGCTCTTCTGGTGGAAGCTTACCCAAACTTTGAAGTTGAAGGGTCAATTCACCCTTTTTGCCCAGATACTGGACACGGACTTCGTCCAGAGCGACTAATGTATCAGCCTGCTCGATAGCTGCCGTTGCGTTGGCAATAATCTCGTCTAGATGTTGCATCGTTTCCTCATCCACCTACAGGTGGCGTCCTTTAGGGAGATATAAATTCGCGTAACGATACATACTAAAGAAACATGCGTCTAAATCCAAATCCAATCGTAAGAAAACCGTTGGATTGTGTGAAAAAAACACCATTTACTCTTTAGGTTGAGCTAATTGATGATTTCCGCTGTAATTTGCCGCTCAGGCGGGAAACTCACCGTTACCAAAATTATGCCAATACAGCCTTAGGCCATAGTGTTATAAGCATAAAATTAAAGCCCACAACTTGTGGGCTTTCAATAACTGACGAACCTGTTTGAATACAGTTTATTGCGAAAGAGATGCGAATTTTTCGTTATTCACAATTTCTTTGATCAACGCTTGAGTTGTTGGACCAAATGCATCTGCAACATTTTTACAGGCACCGGCTGCTGACCAGCTGGTGTCGAACTCATGCTTAACGTTAACAATGAAGCTTTCACCATTGCTGGATGCCACATTGGCTGTTATTTGCCAATTAGCGGGTGTCACAGAGCTAAACGATACCTCTTCTAAGTCAATATTCACCTGAGATGCTTTGGCGTTATACTTCTGGGCCATGATTAACTCTTCCAGGAATGCATCTTGGACATACTCAGGAATTGTCTTACCAGGGTAAACCACCACATCCCCATTGAGGCGACAAAGCAAAGACACATCATCACTCATGGTAACCTTGCCCACTGCTAAATTTGAGTCGTCATTCAATGTGGTTTGAATCGTTGCGACATTACTAGCAGAAGCCTTGTATGGAATAGCATTTGTCGTTTCACACCCCGAAAGAAGCGCTACCGCTGCTGCAACCACACCAACCTTAATATAATGAGTTTTCATTTTAACTTCCTGTTTTTAATGAATATATTGAAAAAAACAGATACTATCACGCGCAACACGCTATGCACACAATTACCTATCATTTTTTTGATATTTGTCATCTTAAATATCAGTAAAATCGATGATGTGATTCATAAGGTTAGAGAATATAAGCGGGCTGAAAGTCTGACTAATTCGAAGGGATGAAAGTGGTTGTCTGGTGTAGGTGGGAAAACGAAAAAAGGAGAGCCGAAGCTCTCCTTTCCACATCAAAACTGACTGAAATTACAGTGCAGCTTTTGCTTTTTCAACTAGTACTGTGAAAGTAGCTTTGTCGAATACAGCGATGTCAGCAAGGATCTTACGATCGATCTCGATAGATGCTTTCTTAAGACCGTTGATGAAGCGGCTGTAAGACATACCGTTCTGACGAGCAGCAGCGTTGATACGTGCAATCCATAGTTGACGGAAAGTACGTTTCTTGTTGCGACGGTCACGGTAAGCGTACTGACCAGCTTTAGTTACTGCTTGGAAAGCTACGCGGTAAACACGTGAACGTGCACCGTAGTAACCTTTAGCTTGTTTAAGAACTTTCTTGTGACGTGCACGTGCTTGTACACCACGTTTTACGCGAGGCATAGGAGACTCCTAACTAAATTAAAATATAAAACTAAAAACGATTAAGCGAACGGAAGCATACGTGCAACAGCTGCCACTTCACATGCAGGAAGGATAGCGTTTGGACGAAGCTGACGTTTGTTCTTAGTAGTACGTTTAGTCAGGATGTGACGCTTAGTTGCGTGCTTAAACTTAAAGCCACCAGCAGTTTTCTTGAAACGCTTAGCAGCACCTTTGTTGGATTTCATCTTAGGCATGATGAGACTCCGCATTGTTGATAGTTAATAACATAGTAATCAGGCGAACAAAAAGCGCTGCGGGTAAGCAGCGCTTTGTGCTACTTGAATGCCGTAATTACTTCTTCTTAGGGGCAAGCATCATCGTCATTTGACGACCTTCAACCTTATTAGGGAAGCTTTCAACAACCGCTAGGTCGCCTAGGTCTTCTTTAATTCGGTTTAGAAGATCAATACCAAGACTCTGGTGGGCCATTTCACGACCGCGGAAACGCAGTGTGACTTTACCCTTGTTGCCCTCTTCTAAAAAGCGAGTCAGGTTGCGCAGTTTTACCTGATAATCGCCTTCGTCTGTACCAGGACGGAATTTAACTTCCTTAACCTGGATTTGTTTCTGCTTTTTCTTTTGCTCTTTAGCAGCCTTGCTCTTTTCGAACAGGTACTTGCCATAGTCCATCACACGACAGACAGGTGGCTCGGCATTAGGGCTGATTTCAACTAGATCAACACCAGCTTCATTAGCAGTATTCATTGCTTCTTCGATAGAAACAACACCAATTGACTCACCGTCAAGACCAGTAAGACGTACTTCGCGTACGCCACGAATTTCACCATTCAGACGATGTGCATTCTGCTTAACTGGTGCTTGGGTTCTTCTTCCGCCTTTAATACCTTATTCCTCCACAATATTGAGCTTGCGACTGCTAATCTCTTGCTGCAAGTAAGCAACAAGATCGTCAATCTTAAATTTACCCAAATCTTTACCCTTGCGAGTACGAACTGCAATTTCGCCTGCTTCAACTTCTTTGTCGCCGCAAACAAGCATGTAAGGCACTCGCTTCAAAGTATGTTCGCGAATTTTAAAGCCAATCTTCTCATTTCTCAAGTCCGCATTCACACGAATTCCAGATTTTTGAAGTTTTTCGACTACTTGTTGAACATATTCTGCCTGGCCATCAGTGATATTCATCACAACCGCCTGTTGAGGCGCCAACCAAGTTGGGAAGAAGCCAGCATATTCTTCGATAAGGATACCGATAAAACGCTCTAGTGAACCAAGAATAGCACGGTGGATCATAACTGGCGTATGACGCTCGTTGTTTTCACCAACGTAAGTTGCACCTAGACGTTCAGGAAGTGCGAAGTCTAACTGAACTGTACCGCACTGCCAAGCCCTATCTAGACAATCGTGCAAAGTAAATTCAATCTTAGGACCGTAGAACGCGCCTTCACCCTCTTGGATCTCGTAAGGGATCTCCATTGATTCTAGCGCAAGTTTTAGATCCGACTCAGCTTTATCCCACATTTCATCCGAGCCTACACGCTTTTCTGGACGAGTAGACAGCTTAACAACGATGTTGTCGAAGCCGAATGTCTTGTAGGTATCGTAAACCATTTCGATACAGCTAGTTACTTCAGCCTGTACCTGCTCTTCTGTACAGAAGATATGGGCATCATCCTGAGTAAAGCCACGTACACGCATAATGCCGTGTAGCGCACCTGATGGCTCGTTACGGTGACATGAGCCGAACTCAGCCATACGTAGCGGTAGGTCACGGTAAGACTTCAGACCTTGGTTGAAGATCTGAACGTGGCCCGGGCAGTTCATCGGCTTGATCGCGTACTCACGGTTCTCAGAAGACGTCGTGAACATCGCATCAGCGTACTTGTCCCAGTGACCAGAGCGTTCCCAAAGCACACGGTCCATCATTAGTGGACCTTTCACTTCCTGGTAGCCGTACTCATTCAATTTCTCGCGGATGAATACTTCTAGATCACGGAAGATAGACCAACCATTGTGGTGCCAGAACACCATACCCGGTGCTTCTTGCTGCATGTGGAACAGGTCTAGCTGCTTACCGATTTTACGGTGGTCACGCTTAGCCGCTTCTTCGAGGCGAGTAAGATGAGCTTTAAGTGCCTTCTTATCGTGGAAAGCCGTACCGTAGATACGCTGAAGCATCTTGTTGTCACTGTTACCACGCCAGTATGCACCCGCAACATTCAGCAGGGTGAAGTGCTGACAGAAGCCCATGTGAGGCACGTGTGGCCCACGACACATGTCGATGTATTCTTCGTGGTGGTAAAGGCCCGGACGGTCATCACGTGATACGTTCTCGTCTAGGATTTCCATTTTGTACGATTCGCCACGTGATTCGAATGCATCACGCGCTTCCTGCCAGCTGACCTTTTTCTTGATAACTTGGTACTTGGTCTTCGCCAGCTCTTTCATACGCTTTTCGATCTTTTCTAGATCTTCTTGCGTAAGCGACTCGTCTAGATCGATGTCGTAGTAGAAGCCGTTGTCGATAGTTGGACCAATCGCCATCTTCGCTTCTGGGTAAAGCTGTTTGATAGCGTGGCCAAGAAGGTGAGCACATGAGTGACGTACGATTTCAAGACCGTCTACTTCGTCTTTAACCGTGATGATTTCAAGGCTAGCATCTTCTTCGATAAGGTCACACGCGTCTACGCGGTTACCATTAACACGACCGGCAATAGTTGCCTTCGCAAGACCAGGACCGATCGATTGCGCGACTTCCATTGTAGAAACTGGGTTGTCAAATTGACGCTGACTGCCGTCAGGAAGAGTAATTACAGGCATGTAAATATCCTTTCACAGTGGTCTTGCACACCAAGCAAGACATGTTGAATTAAAAATATAAAGCTTTGAGAGCTAAATAAAAGAAAGCTCAGAGATCCGGCGCTGCAATACTGAGCAGACCAAAACCGCTAAGCGAAGCAGCAACTATAACAAACGCCTATGACAGATTGCAAAGCCACCTCACATTTTATTTTCTAACTTGCCCAAGCCCTTCATTACTGTAGTCACCTCACGCAAAAGCACCCAGAAACTTGAAATGAACAACAAATGTTGCTTTGATTTGTATAGGCAATTAGGAAAAGCGTTATGGCTCAGTCACCTCGTTATCAGCAGATCAAAAGTTACCTGTTAGAAAGGATTCATACCCGCCAATGGCCACCGGGCCACAAGATCCCGACGGAAATGGCGCTATCTGACCAATTTTCAGTAAGCCGCATGACAGCCAACAAAGCCATCACGGAGTTGGTTAAAGAGGGTTTCCTTGAAAGAACGCCACGGTTGGGGACATTTGTCTGTAACAAAAAAGCCGAATCTCCCTTGATGGAGATCCGCAACATTGCCGAAGAAGTAAAAAACCGCGGCCACCGCTATTCTTCAGAGGTAATTTCGCAATCGACTATTCATGCCACCGAAGATATCGCATTAAGATTGGGCGTACGCCAAGGCACAGAAGTCTATTTCACCCAAATCGTCCACTTCGAAAATAACATACCCATCCAACTCGAAGAGCGATGGGTCAACCCACGCCATGCGCCCAGCTATATCCAACAGGACTTTACCGGACAGACCCCCAATGAATACCTGGTCAAAACCTGCCCGCTCAGTGATATTGAGCATACGGTCGAGGCGCTTCTTCCTCCCCAGCATGTGGCCGATTTGCTTAATGTCAGCCCGCAGGCTCCTTGCCTGCTGCTTAATCGCCGTACCTGGAGCAACCAACACCTGATCAGCACAGCCCTACTCTATCATCCGGGCAATAAATACAAGCTGAGCTCGCGTACACAGGTAGGGATTTAGCTGCTAGATCCTAAAAGCCTAGGCCTTACAAAAACATGGCATATCGGCATTGGCTTTAATTACTTTTCCTGACAACCAAGGTTCGTATTCTAGGAACTAGGATCTATTCACTCCTCAAAATCTTTCTCTGCATAAACGCATTTCAAACGTGCGATCCCTCTCATAACCCAACGATTGTCAGCAATTAATTACAATTACGATCACATTTCATTTACATCCCGCCTTGAACTTTAACCTCTAATTGCCTATTAATTTGTATATACATAAACGCAACTAGCAATAAATGCTAGTGATAGTAAATAACTTCAGGGTCACGAAATGGATAGAGTGCTGACAAACGTCAATATGGTCACCCTTGCGGGCGAAGCTGGCTACCAAGTCATCGGCGATGCCATGATTGGTATTCAAGATGGCATGATTATGTATGCCGGCCACAAGGAGCATTTTGACTGTCACGGTCACCCTGAAGTCATTGACTGCCAAGGCGCGCTGGTGACACCGGGATTGATCGATTGCCACACTCACCTCGTCTTTGCCGGCAACCGCGCAGAAGAGTTCGAACAACGCCTTAATGGTGTGCCTTATGAGCAAATCGCCAAAGCAGGCGGTGGGATCCTGTCAACGGTACGTGCAACCCGCGAAGCATCAGAAGATACCCTTTTCAAGTTAGCGTGCGAGCGCCTGCAAGGCCTGAAGAATGAAGGGGTAACCACCGTCGAGATTAAATCAGGTTATGGCCTCACCCTTGAAGATGAACTGAAAATGCTCAGGGTAGCTCGCCGCATTGGAGAAATGCCTGATATCAATGTATCGACGACCTTGCTCGCAGCCCATGCTCTCCCACCAGAATACGCGGGTGATCCTGATAGCTATATCCAATTCATCTGCGATGAAATCATTCCAGCAGCTGCCCAAGAGCACTTAGCCGATGCCGTCGATGTGTTCTGTGAAGGCATTGGTTTTAGCACCAGCCAGTGCCAGCAAGTATTCCAAGCAGCACAAAAGCATGGCCTTGCCATTAAGGGACATACAGAGCAACTTTCAAACTTGGGCGGCAGTGCCATGGCTGCACGGATGGGGGCCCTGTCTGTTGACCATATTGAACACCTCGATAACGAGGGGGTGGCAGCACTCGCCGCATGTGGCACTGTGGCTACCTTGCTGCCTGGCGCATTTTATTTTCTTCGTGAAAGCCAAATGCCACCGCTTGATCAGCTACGTCAACTGAACGTGCCTTTAGCGATTTCCACTGACTTTAACCCTGGTACATCACCCATCGCCTCTATCCGCACCATGATGAACATGGCGTGTACCTTGTTCCGGTTAACACCTGAAGAGTGCCTGCGTGGTGTCACTGTCAATGCCGCCAAAGCACTTGGACTAGAGGAGCAACAAGGGAAAATTTGCGCGGGTATGAAAGCGAATTTAGCCATTTGGAATTTATCTCACCCTGCTGAGCTGTCATACCGCCTTGGTGTGCCAGATCTCAAATCGCGGATAGTCAATGGTGAGCTATTTAATCAACCGCTATTTCACCAAACTGGAACAGGGCAGTAAGGATAATCCTATGTCGGTAGATATGAGTGTTTGGCAAGGTCGAAGTGATCCAGAAGATGGTAACCTCGGGTTACGTTGGCATGAAGTGATCAAGCCTGCGGATGAAGTGAATGATGCAGGTATTATGCTGCTTGGTTTTGCTTGTGATGAAGGTGTTTCTCGCAACAAAGGCCGTACTGGTGCCTATGATGCCCCTATCACGATTCGAAAAGCCCTGGCAAACCTAGCCTGGCACCATACCGAGCCCGTTTACGATGGCGGCGATATTTCCTGCAACGATGGCAACCTAGAGCTGGCTCAAAAACGCTTAGGTGAAGATGTTTGCCGAGCACTGCGCCAGAAACACAAAGTGATTGTATTCGGTGGTGGTCACGAGGTGGCTTGGGGCACTTTTCAGGGGATAGGCAGTCATCTACTACAAAAGCAGCACGCTCAAGAAAGTGTTATTGAACCCGACGAGTTAGACACCCCACTTCCGGTTCCCAAAATTGGCATCATCAATTTCGATGCCCATTTTGATCTTCGGAACCCGCCATCAGGTGGTTCTGCCGAGCAAGGCAGTTCAGGCACGCCATTCCAGCAAATTGCACGATTTTGCGAATTGCAAGGCTGGCCGTTCAACTATGCCTGCCTCGGCTTGAGCCGCGCAGCTAATACCCAAGCACTGTATAAAAAAGCCGACAAGCTTGGTGTACTTTATTTCGATGACTGTGAACTCACCCACCAGCGCTTACCACTGGTGATAGAGTCACTGGAACACTTTATCGCCCAATGTGATTACCTCTATCTGACCATAGATATCGATGTGTTCCCAGCCAGTACCGCACCGGGCGTCAGCGCACCCGCAGCTCGCGGTGTACCGCAGGACATCATTGAGCCATTAATAAATACCGTATTAGCTGCCGAGACTCCCTCAGGAGACAAGAAAGTTCTGGTTGCTGATATGGCGGAATATAACCCGAGATTTGATATCGACAACCAAACAGCACGACTCGCTGCGCGATTGGCCTGGACCATCGCCCGTGCCCTACGTTAATTAACGCCGCTGTCTTTATAAAACATTACAGTGACAGCATTGCAAGGAGAGCAACATGACACAAGATACCCAACCTCGCTTGGACGAAAGCCGTACCATTATTGCCCCGACGGGCACAACGCTAAATGCCAAGTCATGGTTAACCGAAGCCCCACTTCGGATGTTGATGAACAACCTGCATCCCGATGTTGCGGAACACCCACACGCTTTGGTGGTATATGGCGGCATTGGTCGTGCTGCAAGGAACTGGCAGTGCTATGACAAAATTGTCGAGGTGCTAAAGCGCCTTGAAGAAGATGAAACCTTGCTGGTTCAATCCGGCAAGCCTGTCGGTGTATTCAAAACCCACACTAACGCGCCGCGGGTATTGATTGCCAACTCAAACTTGGTTCCGCACTGGGCTAACTGGGAGCATTTCAACGAGCTCGATAAGGAAGGCTTGATGATGTACGGCCAAATGACCGCAGGCAGCTGGATCTATATCGGCTCTCAGGGCATCGTGCAAGGGACTTATGAAACCTTTGTTGCCATGGCAAAACAGCACTTCGGTGGAGACAGTTCTGGTCGTTGGATCCTAACGGGAGGCTTGGGCGGAATGGGGGGCGCTCAGCCGTTGGCGGCCACCATGGCCGGCTTCTCAATGATTGCCGTTGAATGTGATGAGAGCCGCATCGACTACCGCCTACGTACCGGCTATGTAGATTGCAAGGCGACTTCTCTTGATGAAGCGTTGGCGATTATCGAAGAAGCCAAACAAACCGGAAAGCCTGTCTCTGTTGGTCTGCTTGGCAATGCCGCCGATGTGTTCCCTGAAATTGTTCGCCGTGGCATCGTGCCTGATTGCACCACCGACCAAACCTCTGCCCACGACCCGTTAAATGGTTACCTACCACAAGGCTGGACCATGGCGCATGCTGCCGAGATGCGCCTGAGCGACGAAGCTGAGGTCGTAAAAGCTGCCAAAGCGTCGATGGCTGTTCAAGTCGAAGCGATGCTAGCCCTTCAAAAAGCCGGCTCTGCCACCGTTGATTACGGTAATAACATCCGCCAAATGGCATTTGAAGTCGGCGTGGAGAATGCTTTCGACTTCCCGGGCTTTGTTCCAGCCTATATCCGCCCTCTCTTCTGCGAAGGTGTAGGTCCTTTCCGCTGGGCTGCGCTTTCTGGCGATCCGGAAGATATCTACAAGACCGATCAAAAAGTGAAAGAGCTGATCCCTGACAACCCTCACCTGCACAATTGGCTCGATATGGCTCGTGACCGTATCCAGTTCCAAGGTTTACCAGCACGTATCTGTTGGGTTGGCTTGAAGGATCGCGCTCGCTTGGGCCAAGCGTTCAACGAAATGGTCAAGAACGGTGAACTGAAAGCACCGATTGTCATTGGTCGAGACCACCTCGATTCTGGCTCTGTTGCCAGCCCTAACCGTGAAACCGAAGGCATGATGGACGGCTCCGACGCTGTGTCAGACTGGCCACTACTTAATGCCCTACTGAATACCGCATCTGGCGCGACTTGGGTCTCACTACACCATGGTGGTGGCGTGGGTATGGGCTTCTCGCAGCACTCAGGCATGGTCATTGTGTGTGACGGAACCGATGAAGCTGCTGAACGCGTTGGCCGTGTGCTGCGCAATGACCCAGCGACCGGTGTGATGCGCCACGCTGATGCCGGTTACGACATTGCGGTTAACTGCGCCGAAGAGCAAGGCCTTGACTTGCCGATGATCCCATCAACTCAGAAGTAACAGGACGTTGTATGTACCAAATTGAAATCAATCCAGGGAAACTGTCTCTCAAGCAACTGCGACACATCAGCCGCCACAAGGTGACCCTGTCACTCAATAGTGCAGCTTATGATGACATGTTAGCCAGTACCCAGGCCGTTGAGCAGGTGATCGCAGAAGACAAAGTCGTTTATGGCATCAATACGGGCTTTGGTTTGCTCGCCAATACCCGTATCGCCGTTGAAGATTTGGAAACTCTGCAGCGCAGTATTGTTCTTTCCCATGCCGCTGGCATTGGTCAGTTCATGGAAGATCATACGGTCAGGCTGATGATGGCACTGAAGATCAATAGCCTTGCCCGCGGTTACTCGGGGATCCGCCCCAAGGTGGTTGATGCGCTCATCACCCTGGTCAATGCCGAAGTCTACCCTTGCATCCCACAGAAAGGATCGGTTGGTGCATCGGGGGATCTTGCCCCGTTGGCACATATGAGCACGGTACTATTGGGTGAAGGACAAGCTCGTCACAATGGCGAGGTTATCAGCGGCGCGGCAGCATTGAAGATTGCTGGCTTAGAGCCTATCACTTTGGCCCCGAAAGAAGGTCTCGCACTGCTCAATGGCACACAAGCGTCCACCGCATTTGCGCTGGAAGGCTTGTTTGCCGCAGAAGATCTGTATGCCTCGGGCACCGTCTGTGGTGCAATGTCGGTTGATGCTGCACTTGGTAGCCGCCGTCCGTTTGACCCACGTATCCACCGCGTTCGTGGTCACCGCAGCCAGATTGATGCCGCGATGGCCTACCGCCATTTGCTAGACAAAGAAAGCGAGATTGGCTTATCTCACCAGCAGTGCGAAAAAGTCCAAGACCCCTACTCGCTTCGCTGCCAGCCTCAGGTGATGGGGGCTTGCCTGCAGCAGATCCGCCATTCTGCGGATATTCTGGAAATCGAAGCCAATGCCGTTTCTGACAACCCACTGGTATTCGCTGATGATGGCGACATCATTTCCGGTGGTAACTTTCATGCAGAGCCGGTTGCCATGGCAGCTGATAACCTTGCGCTGGCCATTGCCGAAATTGGCAGCCTGTCGGAGCGTCGTATGGCCCTGTTGATCGATAGCGGGCTCAGCAAACTGCCGCCATTCTTGGTGGATAACGGCGGGGTAAACTCCGGTTTTATGATAGCGCAGGTCACTTCAGCTGCACTGGCCAGCGAGAACAAGACCCTTGCCCATCCGGCTTCGGTCGATAGTTTGCCTACCTCGGCCAATCAGGAGGATCATGTCTCGATGGCCACCTTTGCCGGCCGCAGGCTCAAAGACATGGCAGAAAATACCCGCGGGATTTTGGCTGTCGAGCTTCTTGCCGCGGCACAAGGCTTGGATTTCCGCACGCCAAACCGCAGTTCAGAGCGTATTGAGCAAGCCAAGGAAATGCTTCGCGCCCGGGTGAGCTTCTACGACAAGGATCGCTACTTCGCTCCGGATATCGAAAAAGCCAATGAGCTACTATTGGAAGCGCATTACAACAGCCTAATGCCTTCGCAACTGCTTCCGAGCCTGTAACCAACTTGCCGCTATCCTATTTTAAGCTGGCAAACACTGCCGGCTTACTTTTCATACTGCGGCCAGTAGACTATTCATTACTTGCACTTTTTCTATCCTGTTATGCAGGGAATACGTGCGCTTCCCGTACAAAATCGCATTCTTTTTCGTCTGAGAACATTAAAACCTTGATAAATACCCAGTTATTAGCTCAATAAATAGACTACTATGTTGAAGAGGCAATAAGCCCAACTGCAAATTGATGTTTCGTGGAGGATGCTATGTGGCAAGCAATTTCTCACCAACTTTCTGAGGTATTGGATAGACCATTCAAAATCAGCGAAAAGGAAGTACTTGAAGGCGGTGACATTAATGAATGCTACTGCATCGGAGACGGTACCGACCGTTACTTCGTCAAGCTCAACGATCGCGAACGGCTTGTCATGTTCGAGACAGAAGCGGAGAGCCTGAGGCTACTCAACGAAACCGACTGTATCCAAGTACCCCAGTTTATCCACCTCGGCACATCCAAAGACCGGGCTTTTATTGTCCTCAACTACCTGCCGACGAAAGTGATCGATAACCAATCTGCCTATACGCTTGGGGAGCAGTTGGCTCGGATGCATGCCTGGGGCGAACAGGGGGAGTATGGCTTTGACCTCGATAACTACATTGGCTTGACCCCGCAGCCCAACCAATGGTGCCGCAAATGGTGCCGCTTCTTCGCTGAACAACGCATTGCCTGGCAATTGCAGCTTTGTTCGGAAAAAGGCATCGATTTTGGCAATATCGATACGATCACCAGTAAAGTAATCGATCTTCTGGTACACCACCAACCCAAGCCCTCGTTGCTGCATGGCGATCTCTGGCATGGCAATACCGCCGTTACCGTGACTGGCCCGATCATCTATGATCCTGCCAGCTATTGGGGGGATCGTGAATGTGATATCGCTATGACCGAACTGTTTGGTGGGTTCCCACCCAGCTTCTACGAAGGATACCAGTCTGTCTGGCCGCTGGAAGACGGCTATGAAAAGCGCAAAACGCTCTACAACCTTTACCATGTGCTCAACCACTGCAACCTGTTCGGCGGTAGCTACATCACCCAGGCAGAACATATGATGGAAGAGCTAGGGCTGAAATAGGCCCAATTATTCTCGCCATCAACGCTGCTGATGTGCTCGGTGTTAGCCCACAGTCATTTATTGCCGTCAAGGACTCGGTAACCGGCCTGCTGGCCGCGAAAGCGGCCCAAATGAAAAGGGTGGCCGTCCCTGATGCCGTATATGCCAATGGTCCACGCTGGTCAACTGCCAACCGCAAACTTAACTCGTTACCCGAAGTAAATAAGCAATTAATTGCAATCATCTGATACCGTTGCTTAGATACAAAGGTGTAAATGTAACCATGATATTGTTTACACCTTTTTACTCTGTCCTTGCACTCGCAAAATGTGCCATTTCTGACCTAATATTTATTTCACCAATATAAACAGAAATTTATACGTCCAGTCTTTTTTTAATATCTGATCGCTGCAACTCTCTTCTTTGTCATAACTTTCTGTGAGTTCAAACTTTATAGATAATTTGAGGCGAAAACGAATGCTTAACGCTAAAGTTAAATCATTGAACTGAACCAGTCGCGTTCTCGGGAATTATTGCAACTTGGATGCTAATTCTTGGCTTAAGTTTGCAAGGAGTACACTATGAAGAATTACACAGAGCAGACAGTAGTATGCCCACACTGTGGCCACAACATCCCTATTACTCTTGATGCCAGTGCCGGCAGCCAAGAGTTCTATGATGACTGTCCTGCCTGCTGCCACGCCATCCATCTAAATATGCAAGTTGATGAGCTACATAAGACCATCAACTTATTTGTCGATGCCGATGATGAGCAGATTTTCTAGTCCATTGGCTGTTATTAGATGCCGTATCCGATATTCAAACCCCCTACTGAACCGTAGGGGTTTCTATTTTACTTGAGTCAATTATCCTAAGCCTTTTTCAGCCAATACCCTTTCAACCGTATCGACTATGGCTTGGGTTTGAGGATCGATTTCGATATTGACTTTAGCACCGACTTTCTTCACACCAAATAGGGTTCGTTGCAAGGTTTCAGGGATCAAATGCACACAGAAACGATCCTCAGCTACCGTACCTATCGTCAACGAGCAGCCATCCAAACCAATGTATCCCTTGCGCAAGATATATTTATTGTAGGATTCGGGGATTTCGAACCAAATAGTTGTATTGTTTGGCGATACTTCAATGTCAACGATCGTTGTTACCGCATTGATGTGCCCCGACATTGAGTGACCGCCAATTTCATCACCAAACTTGGCCGCCCGTTCAATATTCACACTATCACCGGCGCTGAGTTCGCCGAGGTTAGTCACAGCCAGTGTTTCCTGCATCAGATCAAAAGAAACATTATCCCCTTCCAGTTTCGTGACCGTCAGGCAACAACCGTTATGGGCAACTGAAGCACCGATTTCCAACCCCTCCCGCATCTTGCCGAATAATCGGACAACATGAGTTTGAAACGCTTCTTTTTTTTCGATAGCAATAACTTGTGCTGTACCCTGAACAATTCCGGTAAACATATCGACTCCTGATGATCAGATAACTTTCAGTATGTTAACAATAAATCGGCCGTGTAAAAAGCAAGCAAAATTGCACTATCAGGCTTAACCCTATATCCTCAGCACATATTTAGAAGGTTACAGCAAAATGTACTAAGTTGGACTCCGCATGCTAAGACACCTAAGAAAAAATCTTAATTTGCAAATTCAGGTGTTGATGGCGTTGTTGGTTGTCCTAACGGCGCTGCCTATCGGCTTGCTCTGGCACAACAGTACCGAGCGTGTTGTCCACCTGACGATTGAGCACATCTACAAACATGCCAGCCAAGGGGTAATTTCCCATCTCAGGGAATTTTTCACTGATGCGCACCAAGTCTATCAGCATCAGGACCGTATTCAGAAAGCCCTCAACAGCAAGGTGCAAAACCGGGAAACATTGCTCAACCATCTACTAACCGTGTTAAACCACCACAATGAAATCGATTATTTCTATTTCGCGAATGTCGACGGTGGATTGCTCTCTATGGGCCATCAAGAAAATAACCAGTATTTCCTGATTGAAACTGATTCTAATCAAGCTGGTAACTTGAATCGTTTTTCCTCCGATCACGATGGTCACAAAGGCCAGCTACTCGAAACAACAACAAACTTCGATGCCCTAGAAAAAGCATGGTTTCAAAATGCCATCGACAGCAATGAGCCGGTCTGGAGCAACATTTACGCCAGTGCCTTTGACCCAACCCTGCTAGGTATTACATTGTCGCAGGCGCAACGCGATGATAGCGGCAAACTGTTAGGTGTCTGGGGACTGGATTTAACACTCAACACGGTTGTGCATGAACTGAACAAGAGCAAACTGAGCCAGCATGGTGATGTCGTGCTGTACGATAAAAACCAAGCTATTCTTGCCAGTACCTCTCCCGCTCATACACCGAGCAACGGTGAGCTTCCTGCCATCAACCAATCCACCGCCCCAATCCTTGATAGCCTGATCAAAGCAGATAGCAACAAAGGCAACAGCTTGCTGCTGGTTGACCACAATGGTGAACAATGGGCTGGATTTATCAGCGACTACAATATCGGCCAAGATCACCTTGTCAAAATTGCCTTCTATTCCCCATTGACTGACTTTGCCCCTGAACTCGGTGCCTCCCAGCGAGCCGCGATCCTATTGACCGCCGTCTTAGTGCTCGTTGCCATCCTGCTCGGCAAGAAAGCTGCCTGGCAGCTCCATCAACCAATTCAAGCCCTGACCCAAGCGGCAGAGCAAATCAGCAAGGGACGATGGGGAAGCCAGATTACCATCACCCGGGATGACGAATTAGGGACACTGGCCAAATCGTTCAATAAGATGCAGCGAAATCTCGAGTTGACCATTCATGAACTCGATAGCCAACAGCAGGAGACCAAACGCCTCAATGCCCTCTTAGAACGTCAAAACCAAGAGCTTGAAGCACGAGTAAAAGAACGAACTCAAGCGCTTAGCACTGCCAATACCAAACTGCAACAGATGGCCTACTTCGACGGCCTCACGGGAATTGCCAACCGCCGTTATTTTTGGCAGCAGCTTGATGAAAAATGTAGAGAGCAAGACGGTTGGTTGCTGATTATGGATATCGACAACTTCAAGCTTATTAACGATGCGTACGGTCACATCGAAGGCGATAATATCCTCAAGCATTTCACGGCGACTTGTCAGGCTGTTTTGCCTGCGAATTGCCTGTTTGGCCGTATTGGTGGCGAGGAGTTTGCCGTCTGGATGGCAGATGTACCTCGACTAGAAATCGAGAAAATCACCCATCAGCTGCTATCGCAGCTTGAACGTCACCCTTATACAAATGGCATTACCTCAGTGGTAGTTTCGACCAGTATCGGTGTCAGTCGCTGCACTTCCCTGCCGCAAAAATCTTATGCCGTTGCCGACAGGCTACTCTACCAGGCAAAGCAAGAGGGCAAGAATCGCGCTGTGATAGAGCCGACAGCTGATGATCACGAGGTCTAAATCAGTGGCTCAGGCAGCAAGAGAGCGGCAGATAAATACTTCGCTAAGCTATTGATATCAAATCTAGAGAATGAAATGATAATTTTTATTCGATGTGAATTGTGCCAATTTGGCGAACCGTTATAATTCTCGCGTCATTCCTCTCTTCAACCAGGAGCACTTCTGTGCATAACTATCGGCGCGAGACCCGCCTCTTACTCAAATTAGCGATCCCGGTACTGATTGCATCGGTTGCCCAAACCTCGATGGGGTTTGTAGATACGGTTATGGCCGGAGGCGTCAGTGCAACGGATATGGCGGCGGTATCTGTAGCGGCAAGCATTTGGTTACCGGCGATCCTTTTTGGTGTCGGTTTGCTGATTGCCCTGGTTCCAATTGTCGCCACCCTGAATGGTTCAGGTAAGCGTGATAACATTCCGTTTGAGGTCCAACATGGCTTCTTGCTGGCGCTGTTGATTTCCGTACCGATCATTTGGGTGCTGTACAATGCCGGCACCCTGATTGATTTTATGGATGTCGAAACGGCGTTGGCAGAAAAAACCACTGGGTATCTTCATGCCGTACTCTTTGCCGTTCCCGGCTTTCTTTTTTTCCAGACCCTGAAGAGTTTTTCTGAAGGCGTATCGATGACAGTCCCGTCGATGGTGATTGGCTTTATCGGCCTTGCCGCCAATATTCCACTCAATTGGATCTTCGTCTACGGCAAATTCGGCGCACCAGCGCTCGGCGGGGTCGGCTGCGGTGTAGCAACCGCTATCGTCTACTGGCTGATGTTCTTCTCGATGCTGGTTTATATCCGTTTCAACAAAAAGCTGCGCGCTATTGGTATTTTCGACCGTTGGCACCCACCCCAGCTGAAAGCGGTTATTCGCCTATTTCGCCTCGGCTTCCCGGTTGCAGCCTCGATCTTCTTCGAAGTCTCGCTTTTTGCGGTTATTGCCTTGCTGATCTCTCCGTTAGGCTCGACGATCGTCGCCGCCCATCAGGTCGCAAGTAACTTTTCTTCGTTGATCTTCATGATCCCGATGAGCCTAGGTGCCGCCCTGAGTATCCGGGTCGGTCACTTGCTAGGACGCCAAGACTTTACCGAGGCCAAAATCGCCAGCCGCAGTGGTTTGATTGTGGCTTTTTGTATCGCAGCGGTGACGGCGGTCATGACAGTGGTACTGCGCGAGCCTATTGCCGAGATGTATACCGATAACCGCGAGGTTATCTACATCGCTGGACAACTGCTCTTCCTCGCAGCCATCTACCAATGTACCGATGCTATCCAGGTAGTGGCAGCCGGAGCACTCAGGGGCTATAAGGACATGCGGGCTATATTTATTCGCACTTTCATTGCTTACTGGATCCTTGGCTTGCCAATCGGTTATATCCTCGGGATCACCGACTGGATCGTCTCCCCGATGGGCCCACACGGCTTCTGGATAGGGAACATCGTCGGCCTAACCGCCGCCGCTATCATGCTGGCATACCGCCTGCTCTGGGTACAGAAGCAAGATGATGACTCACAGTTGCAGATGTCACTACGGTGATTTTGCTTGCGCGAATTAAAAGGCGGCCGTTGGTCGCCTTTTTGTTTCGCGACGTATAAAACCCAGTGACACCAGGTTACTTGGATATACTAATCATATGAACCTGTTTTGCCATCCTCTACTACTTCTGCTGCTCCTGGTACTGACTGGCTGCGAGCCCAACACCGCTACACGCAGCTTCAACAGCTACAATGAGCGGCTCGCCAATGTCCTCGACACTTCGCCAGTGGCCGTCGATGACATAGATCTCATCGCCTTTCCAGAACCCCGCGAGCTTCTAGAGCCTATCGAAGATATTCGAATTGATCTACTCGATGCCTATGAACTGAGAAAATGCGGACTGTTCAACCTGATCGCCGAGCGCAACTCCATTTTGGGCAAGGTACAGGACAAAACCCGCCAACTGCGTTATGAGCTCATCCTGTTAAGTGGCCTCAACCACTGCCAGCAGGTACTCCCGCAAGACTCTGAGGTCCTGCCGATGCTTGAAGGGTTCAAGCAGCAGAAACAAGCCCAGCTCGCCAGCCACCTGTGGAATATGCTCACCACAGAAAAGGAGTGGCGGCAGCAACTCACCATATACCACCAACCTTTCGAGCTAGGCCTATTCTATGGCTTTGATGAAAGCTTAAATGCCTTTAACTTTCTAACTTTTATTCAGAAAAACATCCTTCAGGGCACCAGTGTAGAAGAGAAACAGGCTGACCGGCTGATAAAGCATCAAGAGCAGCTACATACCCACCACTACTTCGGCCAGCTGGTCTATTCGATACACCTCGCGACGTTGTGGTTAGAAGCGATTACCGACATGCTGGAACAACATGAACAGCGGCTCATCTGCGGCCCTAACCGCAACCAACAGAAAGCCGAATACCTCAGTAACGTTTTCAACAAATTCTTTGCCAGCGAGCTGCAGGCCTACCTTGCCGAGCTCGACTCCCAATACCGCCAAATATCTCCTGCTCTAACAACACTGCTCACGCTGGAACATGCCAGGAAATCAGCCACCACTCCCTACGTCGAGCAATACCTCAACGGTAAGCTCCATAATCGCTTCAGGCAGGCGACACGCCAGCATGTCGGGTTCTGGCAACGGACGTTCAAGCGGTGCAACATCAAAATCGGCACCCGTTAGCCTAAACTTTGGCCATCTATCGCCTGGTATTATTAATTCACCGACTCAGCGCAAAGAATTGCCCTGTATTGCTATAAATGCATAACAACAGGCTCTAAGATGAATTAATAACCATCTGGCTGGAGCTGATATGAAGAAGAACAAAAACGATGCAAAACTCTTAAAAAAAGCGCTAGAGCTAGGTATGGCCTTTGCCAAGAAGCAAGGATTTGATGATTTAGACAAATCAGTCTCGTCGAAGGATAAGGTCGAATGTATTTACCGCTTGCTGGTTCAATTCAAGCAAATTACCCCGCTTCCTGAAGACAAGGAAGACGGACCGAATATGAAACACAGACTCATCCTGTGGATTACCCGGCTATTACCGCCGGATCACGAACTGCTCCAGTAACACTAGCAGCAGGTTTGAGCCCCCTCAAACCTGCTGGTTTACCTGCTATCAGTATTTATATTCCCACGACACCATACCGAAGTAGCCATCATAGTCTTGATTGACACGGCCTAGGCTATCCTCGTCTGCGGCAAACAGATAATCATCCTCATCATAGTTTTCATACCTGATATTGAGCTTGATACTCTGTCTGTCATCGACACGATAGGTACCATTGACCTCCAAACGATGCCCCTGGGAGCGATTATCCGGATAATCAAAGTCGGCATTTGACGTGGTGGATGTCTTTCCCTTGCCATAGCTATAACTGTAATCAAGCCCGATATCCAGCCGCTTATCCATCAGATTGTTCCGGTTGGCTCCAACTCCGACAACCACAGCTTCATCGGTCAGTTCTGAAGTATATCGGGAAAAATCAGGGGAATTGCTGTTGGCGCTCTGCTGCTTGGATTCAATTTGCTGATAATTCAGGTAGGCATAGCCCACGGTATTTTCATCATGCTGGTAATCAACGGTGGCATCATAGCCATAATCTTTACCCGAGCTGCGGCCTATATCCGGGGTGGGATAATCCTCATCGCCGTACCAAGCGGCGGCAGACAATTGGGTTGAATCATTAAGCTGATAGCGAATATCCCCACGGAGTTCCAGCCTTTCCCGATCGGCCAAATAATACTGCCTCAAATTCGGGCTATTGGCACTGTCGTTCCTCCAGCTCGAGCCGTCTCTGTCTTGCCATGAGACTTTGGCACCGGCACTCCAGTCATCGACCGGTTTGTAGCGTGTTGAAAGATACAGCGTGCTTTCATTGGTGCGCTTCCTGTTCGCCTCTTCCCGCGAGCGATAGCGATAGTCATATCCGCCCTGAATTTTCCATGACCGGTTATAACGGTAATCCCCCACCACTTCGAGACCGCTTCGAGTTCTGTCGGTTGTTGGCCGTGTCTGGCCTATGACGGCATCCTTATCCGAGCGGTCATCGCGATCCCGGTAATCTGCCCGCACCTTCAGCGCAGCTTTGCTGGTCAGCCGATTGCTGTAGCCCGCATCGACCTGAACCGTATTGACCTTACCGTCGAACTTGGCCTTTTGGTTCGGTGATCCCGGAAAGACATTCAACCCACCGTCAGATGTCGACTCCTGCCAAAGTACCCGGCCATCAATCGTCTGCCTGTCCATCCTGTAATTTCCCGAGACAGCAACCTGGTGAAATTCATTATCGGGCTCGTAGGCCCGGGAGTCGGCAAAGGGATCGCTGGCAGGGCCGAAATACAAGGCCTGGTTGTCATTACGAAAGACCGAGGCCCGGTATGCCGCATCGATAAGCCAGTCTTCCTCGAGATAGGACACCCCAACAGCAGTATTGAGGGTTTCATGCGAGAGCGGTTTTTGAATATATCCGGGAACACTGCCCACGCCAGGCACCCGGTTGTCATAGAAGGAATATGTCCCCTCTTTTTGCTCGAACGTCATGTCCGCATAGGGCTGCCAGGGGCTTGGCGGCGTATACTTCAACCCGATCTGGATTTTTTCCCGAATCGATTCCTTGTCGAAAGTCCTGAGATCCCCTTCGGTCAATGTCGTGCCATCACCACGGTATGCAGAAAGGCTATCATCGTTCCAGTAATACGGTGACTGGCTGTAGTAAAGGCTTGCCCGCACACCGTCGTAATCACCCAGCTCGGTGCCGATCCGAAACCGCTTCAAGCCAAGGTCTTCGACCTCAAACCGCGTGTATTCCCCGTCATCATTGACTTGCCCTAAATCGGCATTGAGTGTTCCCACGGCCCCTACATCACTGTGGGTCGGCACCCAATTGTTGAACCGGGTCGAGCCACCATTATCTGAATAGCCCGCGCCCAATGCGGCACTTCCCTGCCATTGCCCATCACTTGAGCAGGCTTTACACTCCCAGCCGGATGTATCGACCTCTTTCGCCGCTTTGAGTGAGTAATCCTGGTACGGATTGTCAGCGGGCACGCTCTCTTCTTCGGCATAACCACAGAATGTCATCGATGCAGTCAGCCAATAAATTGGATATACAATCTTCATTGCTCTGCTCTCATTTTCTCAACGTTAAGCCGCGAGGGTGATTGGTACCGTGTACCTGACTATGGCAGTTCATGCAGCTGCCGCCACGCACACGCAGGTCTCCTTCTGGAATGTCCACTTGAGCGTGCGGCACTCGATGGCAGTCCTGACACAGTTGAGGCATGCGTTTGTCCAACATCGCACTATTGATGGAGCCGTGCGGGTTATGGCAATAACTGCAGTCCTCAGACACCGGCTCATGCTCCCACAGGAAGGGGCCGCGTTTTTCCGCATGGCATTGATAGCAATTTTCGTTGATATCCACCTGCTTCAAACTGGCTTCGTTGACTGATTGGTGCGGCTCATGGCAGCTCGAACAGCTCATGACCCCATCCCGTATCGGATGGCTGGAACGCTTGTGCAGCTGAGCTTTAACCTGGCTATGGCAGCCGGTACAGGTTTCTACCTGCGTTGCTTGGTTAAACATGGGGTCTTCAGCCTGATGCAGCTTATGGCAGCTCGAGCAACTGACATCTTCGAACGCATGCACGCTCGAGTGCCAGTTCCTCTGAGCACTACCTTGGTGGCAAGACAGGCAAACGCTGTTTTGCTTGCTGGCAGGAACGGGGGAATCGTCACCAAAGGTGATCATGGGCTCACGCGCATTATTCCCCCTCGGGTTACGGTGATGGTTTCCCAGCGGGCCATGGCAAGCTTCGCACTGGCGATCGCTCATCGGGCCATGGGAAACCCCCAGGCGGCCGTGAACATTGTCGAAGATCCCCGTCGCCGGGATCTCTGAATCCTTGTCATGGCAACGCAGACACGTCTCAGAGCCATCGCGTGAATAGCGTCCATCCTGGAATTTTTTATCCAGCTCAGCCTCAACGGCTTCACGGGGATCTCGGCTTTCAGTGTCGGCAAAAGCCATCATGCTGACCAGCATGATCAGGATCCCGCTTGCTGCCCACGACCACCACTTTCTCTTATTCATTTTATAATCCTTCCAAGGCGTTCTCAGCGAATCTGGTTTACTGGCGGAACCGGTAGACATCATGGACAACGTCGACACCGACATCCTGCCCGACCGAGTGACAGGTCGCACACTGCTCACTGCCGGTTGCATCAGCGGCACTGTCTGCGGCAAACACGGCACCGTTCCTTAGCATATGCGAAATCGCGCCATCGCCTTCAGCCGGACTATCGGGATTGACATCCCCCAAATTGGATGCCAAGTGACAACTACCGCATACCACCAAGGCAGGGCTGAAGAACTTGTTTTCTCTCGCATCACCGGCCGCCACGCTAGCAACCGAAGGCCGGATGTTTGCCTGATTCGGCAGGTTGTACTGCGAGGCGGTATGGCACGCTTCGCAGTTAGCGAGATTGCCGGGATAACTAGACTCCCCGCTGCGCTGCGAGCCAAATCCGTGGAATGAATGGACATGGTATTTCAGATCGCCGGGGATCCCTGGGTAGAATGCCGCTCGTGTGGCGTTATGACAGCTGGCACACTGCTCGAAGTCCTTGGCTGAATGCGCTTGTCCCGCCGGACCATAGAGATGTACGGTCAGATCCTTGTGGCAACCGTTGCACGATGCTAAATCTGCGCCAATCGCGGTTTTTTCATTGACGGCGCCGCCACCGATATCAAAAGCGGCCCAGACCGCATTGGCCGCTAGCAGGTACTCGGTGTCCCTGTCATTCTCGAGCGAACTGTCATCACAAGCGATCAGCGCCGGTTGCTCGGCTTTTCTGTCGGTACACAGCGGCATTTCAGCATTTGTCACGACCAATACCGAGCCAGCGGCAGGTTTAAGCGCTGTTTCACCGTTCGGGAAGGCCTTCTTACAGAGAAACTGTCCATCCCCCATCGCGCTACATTCTTCGGTCATATTGATCCGGACGCGATTGGCGGTATAGCTGATCTCAAGGCCGTTGCCGTTATTCCAGTTAACCAACAAGTAGGCAGAACCGTGGCGGATAAACGGGGCGATATCTGCAAATGACGCGACGCCCTCCCCGTTGCGCGTCAGCGTGATCTCTATTTCGAAGTCCGGGTCGCTGTAGCGGGCCGAATTAATCGCCAATTCCAAGGTATCCCTTCCTGCCTGCATCGCCGCCAGCCGGCCTCCATGGACAGATTGCACCGACCTGCCACCGGCATCAACTCCGTGGCAGCCTTCGCAGCGGTCATTAGATGGGAAAGCACTTGAATGTGAGTTGCGCACCGTATGGCAGGCCCCACAGGCTTCAGCAGTTGGATGATTGAACCAGTTATCGGCATCGGCCGTTGTATCGGAGACATCCTTGTGGCAGGTATCGCAATTCCTGGCATCCTGCGGATACGGTGAGCCCACCAGCTCTGGCTCAGTCTCTTCGCCCCCCTCATCCGGGATCTCAAACACATTACCGTGCTTGTCATGGACAATGACCGCTAAAGAGCGACGGGTTGAGTTGGGGTTACTGTCGTTGTGGCAGGCTGAACAGATTTGCGGCTCTACCCGGTTTGCCGGCGCGCGAGTGCCATGAAAAGGGGCCTCGCCCATGTGGCACGTGGTACAGCTTGAATTATCCAGGATATCCCGCGACAGCGGTGCCGAGCCACCGGAAGGAACCCAGTCCAGGGTATAGTTAATGACAGGAATATCCGAGAGCGCATCGCCATAGCGAATGGCAAAGCGGTGAAGAACATCCGGCTCCCACTCAATCACTGCCGCTTCTGCGGGTGCTGGTTCTGCCGACAGTTGGGCGGGGTCAACCACTTGGGTAACGTCTACCGAGAAGGTATAGCGATAACTGCCTGCCGCCAGCACCTCAAAGACCCCGCTGGATTCAAAGTTTGGCTTGGCATCGGCTGCTGGAGACTGGCTCCCAAAGATAAAGGTTTGCCAAAAGCTATTGTCACCGGTGCTACGCCCCTCGCTGACCTTGAGGACGGCGAAACTCAAACCGCTTTCAGGGTCGAGTTCAAATGGCGCTCCCGTACCGTCTGTCGCTGTAAACTCAACCGACAGCATGCCGTTCTCATCCAGAACCGGTGTCTGGGCATCGATGGTTATATCATTCGGATCCGGCGGTGGAGAATTCTGATCGCTTCCTTGGTTATCACAAGCTTGAATCAGGCAGATACAAATAAAAGCTAATATAAATCTTATAACAATCATCAGATTAACTCACACTAGCGGATTGAAGGGTTAACTTGCACTCCATGGGAGATAGCCTGGGTCCATAACTTCTCGCAAGGCTTGGCAAGCAAATAAAAAATATAGCTATTTATCGCTGTGTGTTTGGCTGAGAATTTGATGACATCAGGGTTAATCCCCCGAAAATAGAAGCAAGTGTCTGATAAAAATTACAAATAACCCTGACTCAATTTTAAGAACAATCCATTAATCGCAACAGCTTTCTCAGCTTCCCCCTTACTCTCACTCTCTGTAGTCATTGGCGGGATTTGAGCTTCTGTCCTATCTTTGATGACAAAAAACCATCGTGACAGTGTCGCGTTCGAAGGAGTACATCATGAGAGTGTTGAAACAACCCTTTGCACTATCCTGCCTCATTATTATCGGTGGCTATTGCAGCCATGCTGCTGCGGTCAGTGATGAGCTAGTGAAAAGTTGCGATGCCTGCCACGGTACTAACGGAGTCAGTAAGAATACCAACATCCCTTCCATTGCCGGGATTGCCGAATGGAACCTCAGCGATCAGATGCTGCAATACCTCGATGGCCGCCCGGCCAAAACCGTTAACCATGTCCTTGGGGATACCAGCAAAAGTGGCAATATGAAAACCGTTGTCGAAGGGCTGAGCGAGGATCAAATCAACGATCTTGCCAACTATTATTCATCCAAACCTTTTGTCAAAGCCAAACAAACGTTCGATGGCAACAAAGCGGCTGCGGGCAAAGAGGTACATATGGCCAGCTGTGACAAATGCCATTCGAAAGGTGGCAGCGACCCATTCGACGAGGCCTCTATCCTCGCAGGCCAGCAAAAAGGTTACATCCTGCGCACTATGAATGAGTACAAGGGTGGCCAGCGCCAAGGTGACAAAGGTATGGTCGATGCAATCAAAGCCCTTAGTGCTGATGATATTTCAGCACTGGTTGAGTTTTATGCCAGCCAGCAATAAGCAGGAGTGACAGGCCGTGACAGATTCCAACAAACCCAGCAGCTCACTCTGGCGTAAATTGCTATGGGGCATCCCTGTTGGGGCGTTCATTGCTTTCGTTCTGGGTATAGGCGCAATGGCAGCCTTTCACTGGACGATGGACTATACCAACAGGAACCAGTTCTGTTATGGCTGTCATATCGGCATGGATACCATCGTCGAGGAATACCAAGCCTCGATTCATTTTAAAAACACCAAGGGGGTGGTCGCCGCTACGTGCAGCGACTGCCACGTCCCCCGTGAATTCGTTCCCAAAATGGCGCTGAAAATTGGCGCGACTGGCGATATCTTCCACATGATGCGCGGCACCATCACGCTGGAGAACTTCGAAACAGAACACCGCCCGCGGCTGGCACAGAAAGTGACCGACGAGTACAAGACCAATGACTCCAAACAGTGCCGTTATTGTCATGATGTCAACAAGATGGATTTCGAAAACCAGTCGCGCAATGCCAGCCGCCGCCACCAGACTATGGCGGAACGAGGGCAAACATGCATCGACTGCCATGCCGGTATCGCCCATGCGCTGCCCAAGCCAGCAGCGACGGAAGCCGCTGCCGAATGAAGTAGATACTCACCAAAAAGTTAAATAGCTAACATTTTTTCGCTACCCGGATTGCGACTCGTATATCAGTGCGCTACCGTGAACATATCTATTTAGTAGCATAACAAGGATTTTCATGCGTCGTGTCGTCTTCAACCAAAAAGGCGGGGTTGGTAAATCAAGCATTACTGCCAACCTTGCTGCAATCAGTGCAGCCCAAGGGTACAAGACACTGCTCCTCGACTTAGATGTCCAAGGCAACAGTAGCCACTACCTCGGCTTCGACATCAATATCGACAACAGCAAAAACATGGCTGAGCTACTCAACCAGACCGTGGGCTGGTTCTCGGTATCGACACCGATCAAGTCCTACCCACAAGCGACTCCATTCGACAACCTTGACATTATCCCCGCCAGCCCGAAACTGGAAAAAATCGAGTCTGAGCTCGAGCGCCGTTATAAAATCTATAAACTGCGCGACGCTCTGGATGAGCTGGACAAAGAGTACGACCGTATATACATCGATACCCCGCCGAATTTGAATTTCTTCAGCAAGGCCGCCCTTATTGGTGCTCATAAACTGCTGATCCCGTTTGACTGCGATAGCTTCTCCCAACAGGCATTGATGACCTTGCTCAACAATGTGGCAGAGCTGCGCGAGGATCATAACCCCAAGCTTGAAGTCGAAGGGGTGATTGTCAATATGTTCAATGCCCAGGCCAAGTTCCCAGCTAAAATCATCGAAGACTTAAAAGATATCGGCTTGCAGATCCTTGAGCCTTACCTGCCGCTCTCGGTCAAGATGAAAGAATCGCATTATCACCAACAGCCGCTAATCCACCTGCTGCCGAACCACAAACTCACCCAGTCATTTAGCAATCTTTTTGCCACGCTGGAGCAAACGGAAAAAGCCACAGTCAATTAACGCCTCGTCCATAGTTATCAGGCAGTTATCATTGTAAGCCAGCTTGTTAGCATAATGACAAGCTGGCTTAACTTTATCGTCAGGCAATATGAAAAAGCTGGAGAGGGAATGTCAGCTCGGATAAAAGTGATTGAAATCACACTTTTAACCGCCACGGCGGTGATAAATAATCCGCCGCGCTCAAAGCATAAGCAAACAGTCACCATAACTTAAAAAAGCCAACTCAAACACTTGCACGAGGGATCATCACTCGCTAATATGCTCCTCGTTCCCACGGGAATGCAGTACGACCGTAGCTCAGCTGGTTAGAGCACCACCTTGACATGGTGGGGGTCGGTGGTTCGAGTCCACTCGGTCGTACCAACTTCTAGCTTTAATCTAGAACACAATTTGCGTCTGTAGCTCAGCTGGTTAGAGTACTACCTTGACATGGTAGGGGTCGGTGGTTCGAGTCCACTCAGACGCACCATCTTCAATTTGATTGAAGATACAGTACGACCGTAGCTCAGCTGGTTAGAGCACCACCTTGACATGGTGGGGGTCGGTGGTTCGAGTCCACTCGGTCGTACCAATTTCTAGCGTTAATCTAGAACACAATCTGCGTCTGTAGCTCAGCTGGTTAGAGTACTACCTTGACATGGTAGGGGTCGGTGGTTCGAGTCCACTCAGACGCACCATCTTCAATTTGATTGAAGATACAGTACGACCGTAGCTCAGCTGGTTAGAGCACCACCTTGACATGGTGGGGGTCGGTGGTTCGAGTCCACTCGGTCGTACCAA